>CAYWTY010000103.1:0-1725 GCA_964461335.1 uncultured Oscillospiraceae bacterium | reverse complement strand
CGCATTCTCTAAAATGAAAAAGGAGCCGTAGCTTGTTACTGCTACAGCCCCTTTTCTTTTGCTGTAAAAATTGCAAAAGGCCGGAAATAAAACGGAAGGAGCTAAAATATGGGGCATGATGCCTTAAACACAACAAGCCCAGCTTCAGGGCTCTCTCTGCGCGCATACAGCCTTTTTGAGGAGTTTAGCAGAGCTTATGCAGCCGAGTGGGAGCGCCTTGAGGAGGCAGAGCGAATGTATTTGGGGGACCACTGGCACTCAATCCCAGAAGTTGACCCAAATGAACCAAGGCCTGTAACCCCTGTTCTTCAGAGCACAGTTGAAAACATAGCTGCTGACTTGCTCGACTCTATGCCTGAGGCAATTATTTGTGCACGCACGCCTATGGACGAAAACGCAGCAAGGCTTACAGAGGCGCTTATACGCGAAAACCATGACTCCGCCTGCTACGAGCGAGAGTACAGGCTGCTTTGCCACGACTTGCTCGTAGGCGGCTACATGGTTCAGGAGGTAGGCTATGACCCGAGCCTTTATTCCGGCTTTGGCGGCGCATTTATACGCCATGCGGATAACAGAGGCATTCTTTTTGACCCACTGTGCGCGGATATTCAAGATGGGCGCGCAGTTATTAAGTTTGCGCTTCGCACAGTAGAGTGGCTAAAAGCGCGGTTTAAAGACTATGACGGGAGCTTTGACGGTTACAGCAGCCAAAGCATGCCAAAAGATGCGCATTTAAGCGCCGATAGGCATAAGAGCGCGCTTTTACTTGAGTTTTGGTGGCGCGAATACGATGAAAGCGCCTCAACAAGCCGTGTGCATATGGCGCAGCTTGCAGGCGGCAAGGTAGTTTCCGACAGCCGCAAAACAAAGCCCGAGGGTTACTTTAGCCATGGCAAATATCCGTTTATTGTTACTGCACTTTACCCGAGGAAGGGCAGCCCGCTTGGCTACGGGCTTGTGGATATGTTTAAACACCAACAGCAGTATGCAGATAAACTCGACCAAATCGTTTTAAAGAACGCACTTATGGCATCACACAACAAGCTGCTTATAACACAATCGAGCGGGTTCGACCCGGGCGACCTTAGGGATTGGGCAAAGGAGGTGCATACAGGAGAATCCCTAAACGGTGTAACCTGGTTTTCCACGCCGCCGCTGCCTGCGTATTTAATGCAGTACATACGGCTAATGCGCGAGAGCATAAAAGACGAAAGCGGAGCCAATGACTTTTCACGCGGGGGCATAGCAGGCGGGATAACTGCAGCAAGCGCAATTGCAGCTTTGCAGGAAATGAGCTCTAAGCGCAGCAGGATGATTTCCGCACAAATGCACGAAGCATACAAAGAGGCAGTACGAATGGAAATTGAGGTAGAGCGCGAGTTCAACATATTGCCGCGCACAGTGTACTTAAATATTGGCGGCAAAAGTTCAACAGGCCTTTTTGACTCCAACACGCTTAAAAAGCCCATGCAGGGCGGCAAATTCCAGCCTGTTGAGTTCTCGATTTTAATTAAGGTGCAAAAGCAAAGCCGCTGGAGCGCCCTAAGCCAAAACGAGCTTGTGCTGCAAATGCTAAACCTCGGCGTACTAACCCCTAACCAGGCAGTTGAGCTAATGCATTTTGAGGGGAAGGAGCTTGTACTTAAAAGAGCTGAAGAAAACGTACCTAAAGTTCCACAATCACAAGCAGCGCAACAAAGGAGTGAGGAAAGCCGCGGCCTGCTC
>CAYWTY010000102.1:0-1798 GCA_964461335.1 uncultured Oscillospiraceae bacterium | reverse complement strand
GAACACATGCGCCTAAAAGCAATGCAGCATAGCTGCTTTATGCAGTAAATGTATTCTACACTACAAGCTTAGCATCAACACATTAGAAAAGCACTTGCAAAGCGCATATGCTTTCGTTATAATATGGTCGTTGCCTAAAAGGTATATATGCTGATGTAGCTCAGTCGGCAGAGCACCTCATTGGTAATGAGGAGGTAGGCAGTTCGAATCTGCTCATCAGCTCCACATCGGAGCAAAGTCAGCTTTGCTCTTTTTTTATGCTTGCAGCGTGAAATTCCTCCTGCTTGCTTGCTCCTCCTCTTGTTCAAATTGCTCTGCAAGCCGAAGGACTTCACATATAAACGTGCTGCACCTCCATAAATTGCCTGCCGCCTTATTTCGAGGATACACCTATTTTTTGCATTAAAGCATCATCTAATAGCAAAACCTTTAGATTATTATAAAGAACTTCAAAAAAGCGCTGCAGCGCTTTTTTGAAGTTTTACTGGTACACGCTCTTTTCAGGCTTGTTTGGTTTGCTTAGCTCTTGAGTGCCTGTTACATAGTTTCACTGTTGCTGCGCTTCTCTAAGCGCTGACGCTGCCATATCCCAATCCTCCAAAAAATAAGGCATTAAGTTAGGCCGCCTCCTTACAGCCAAAGGATGGTAGGAAACAGCACAGCGCACCCCAAAAAGCATATGCCACCTCCCTCGTTTAACCTTTACGCTGGCTTCTTTGTCTTCAAACAATACCTGGACTACGACATCTCCCAACAAGACGAGCAGGGTTGGCTTCATCTGCTCTATTTGGCGTATTAGAAACTGCCTGCTAAAAGCCCTGACTTCGTCTTTATTATATTTATGCAGAGGGCGGCATTTTAAGAGGTATGTTAAAAAGATATTCTCAAGCCGAAGCCCTGCGCTCTTAATCGCTGCCTGGAGCGTTTGCCTTGTGCCGCAGACAAACTCCTTTCCCGAGTTATCCTCGCGCGCACCCGGGTTATCCAAAACAACCATTATTTTCGCATTTGGGTTTCCTTCACCCCAAATCACGCGGGATTTTGGGGTGCAAACTTCACAGCTTAAATATAGAGAGGCTTCTTTTGGCAAGCTTACTTCCTGCATAATAACAGGCTCAAACTGCTGCACAGCTGCACCCTCCTTTTAGTTATTCTTTTTTATCCTGCCCCTGTTTGCATAATCGTATAGTTTTTCTCTGCAGTCTTTGCCATTATGCGTTAGATTTGCGCTTGCACGTTAGTATTTTAGCTCAGCAAAAAACAAAGCATAACTAAGTTTCTACAAAAAATGCACATATCTGCAAAATAGTTGAAACAAGCGATGTGAACAGGTATAATTGTATCATTATATCTATTATATTGTCGTAATATATCGTTTTTTGCATGTTGCTTTGGGGGAGGTATACGCATTTGGAATGGCTGCCAGTAGCTGTTGCTGCGATATGTGCTTTGTTAAGCATCCCCTTGGCACGCATATTAAAAATAAATTATTGGCTCTTTATACTCACAGCCTTGGCTGCGCTTCTCGTAACATTTGCATTCCCCTATTTTTTTGAGAACTCCAAAAGCTTAAGAGAGCTTTTAGTGCATATTTTCTCCGCAGGCGGCGTGCTACTGCTCCTGCTTTTTACGTTTGCGTTTATCATGCTTTCAAGCTCAAAGGTTGCAAATAAACAAGCGCAGGTTGAAGAAGCAGGCGCTGCCGCAAATGTCAATAACGTAACCCCCTCGCGCTATGCTACGCTGTAGCGGCGTCAAACATAGGTTACACATCTGTGCAAGGAAAGCTGTCATGGGG
>CAYWTY010000101.1:0-2860 GCA_964461335.1 uncultured Oscillospiraceae bacterium | reverse complement strand
AATCGGGGGTTTTCTCTTGCTTCTTTCTGTTACCTATGTAGTGTATCTCAACACCGCCCTATGCTATTGAAAGCGCAATATGCATCATTTCGAGGAAGGTTTCCTGTCGTTCTAAAGCTGTACATTCTTCGCCTGTAAACGGAAGGTCGGAAATCGTGCAAAGGCAAAGCGCCTGCTTGCCTGCACGCGCTGCATTGCAGTAAAGAGCTGCAGCTTCCATTTCAACAGCCAGCACACCCATCCTTCGCCACTCCCCAAGCGACTGCGCATCATCATAAAATGTGTCTGAAGAAAGTACGCTGCCTATTTTCATGCTGCTGCCTCTGCGCTCACCCTCAAGTACTGCTGCATTAACTAAGCCATAGCTTGCAGTTGGCGCGAATGTACCAGGGAGCCTGTATTGCTTAGAATAGTTTGAGTTTGTGCATGCTGAAAGCGCTACAACAATATCGCGCAGTTTAAGTGAGCTGTGTATTCCCCCTGCTGAGCCTATGCGGATTATGTTTTCAACCGAAAAAAGGTTGAAAAGCTCATAGGAGTATATACCCATTGAGGGCATACCCATTCCGCTTGCCATAACTGAAACACGCTTTTCTTCATAAAAGCCGGTATAGCCCTGTATACCGCGTATATTGTTAAAAAGCACAGCCTCTTCAAGCAGGTTTTCAGCAATAAATTTAGCGCGCAGAGGGTCGCCGGGCATAAGCACGGTTTTTGCTATTGCATCTTTTTCGCATACAATATGCGGGGTTTTAATAAGCTCGCCCATTTTATACCTCGCTTGGCCTTTTAGGTGCAGTATACCACAGCGCAATAGGATTCTAAAGAAAACAAAAAACGAGCCGTATTGGCTCGTCTTTTGTTAGCCGCGCACCTTCCTTTGACCGAACGCCTCCAGGCGGAACCCCGACAGGTGGCTCCCATCAGGCACGCCCGCGGCACACAGGAAAACCGCTTAATGCTGCTTCCGTCAGGACCTAACATGGTTCACAGCCGCCTGTTGCACAGGACCCGACGCTCAACGCTCCTTGCCAGTACCAGAACCCCACAGACGCCGGCCTAGGGATGGACTTAAGCCCTGCTGTAGCGGATTGCAGGTACAGGGCACCGCTATCTCCCCGCCTAGCGCGGCATGAATTTATTGTACAATGCTCCGAACAACTTCGCAATGATAAGATATTCCTTTTATATTTATAAATATAAAAAAAGAAATTTCATAAAGGCAACAGGATACCCTAAGTTGCTCGGGCATATTTATGTCAGCCTGTGCAGGAGGGTGTAGAAAGGCCGCGTATTTTTGAAAAACTTCGCTAAGAGAGTCGTGAAGATTGCCCTAAGCCCCTGCATTAGTGCGACAATTTCGGCAAAACAAAGGGGGTACGCTGAAAAAACATCCTAAGGAAACTCTGATTAAATGAGGAGCGACGAATTGGCGAGAAAGTTTTGTGCAATGCGCGGAGCAAAATCGAAAGAATAGCAGCGCTATTTTGGGGTTTTAGCGACACAGCAGGCCGCAAAAGTAGCCGCCAAGGCGGCGCTGTGAATTATCAGAATTTCCCTAAGGCGCAGGAGGTGCAACAATGGAAAGCCAGCACATGCCTCTTACCCTGAAGCGGAATTTTCTGCCCTTTATAAGAAGCCGTGTTTTTCTTGAGCTATTAGGCGCGTTCGCCTTAGCGCTTCTACTTGGCAGAGTAAACCTTTTTGGGAGGATTCTGCCCTTTGGGCCTGCATTTACTATTGCTGCTGATATGGCAGGCCTGAATATGCTTTACCCGCTTTTTGGCGCGCTTATAGGCGCGCTTTTATGTGGGGAAAAGGGGTATGCGGCACTTCTAAGCCTTGGGCTCTATTTTTTACTCACGTTTTGTTTAAAGCTATGGAAGAAGAAGGTTTCAAGGGCGGACAAGCTCTTAATGCTTTTCGCCTCAAAAGCATTAGTTCTGCCATTGTTCTTTTTAGGCTCGTTTACTGACTTCTTTTCAGGGCTTGCAGATTCAGCAGCTTCGCTCATTTTTGCAGCTGCATTTTTTAACGGCCTAAAAGCGCTTAAAGCTGTAAATGTTCGGCGCAGGCTTTTGGAAGAGGAGCAGGTGGCAATAGTGCTGCTGCTTGGGGGCGCAGCGCTTGCTGTTTCCGATGCATCTGTATATGCGTTTTCGCTTGGGCTTGTGCTTGTAGCTTGGATGTGCATTTTTGCGGCATATTCCAAAGGGCTTATTGCAGTTGCATGTGCAGTGCTGCTTGGGGGTATGCTTGTTTTAGGCGGCAAAGCACAGCCTATATTAATAGCCAACCTTGCTATTTGCACACTTGCTGCAGCAGTTTTAAGGCGGCTTGGCATTTGGGGCGCTATTGCCGGGTTTTTAATTGCATGCGCTGTTTCTGAGGGTTATTCTATTGGCGTTTCTATGCAGGTCGGCATGGCAAACGCAATTCCGGCAGGGCTTGCAATGGCGCTTGTACCAAAGCGCGGCCTGCTCTTCCTTAGTGCAGCTGTTGACCCTAAAGCGCGTGAGGAACGCACAGGCGCAAACACATATGCAAGCATAAAGTCGCATACAGCACAAAGTATTTCAAGCACTGCAAAAACCCTTGAACAAATTGCAGCGCTTTTCCCCAATAAGCCGCAGTGGAGTTATGACGAACTGCATGAGCGCGAGGAAATAAAATCAGCAGCTGTAAATATCTGCGCTGACTGCAGCTTCAGGGGCGCATGCTGGCGCGAGCCGGATGCTGCAGTTGATGCGCTTCTTGAAATGTTAGAGGCGTATTCCTCCGGGCTGCGGCCCCGCCCATGTGCACCTATCACGACCACCCCTCCAAGGGGTGGTTTGCTCTAGGGCTATAAGCCCAAGGA
>CAYWTY010000100.1:0-2917 GCA_964461335.1 uncultured Oscillospiraceae bacterium | reverse complement strand
CGAAGCGTTATGCTTCTCTATTTTTCTCCCTTACCCCAATCTTTAGTGTAGAGCCAAAGTTAGCACATCTACCCCCTACCCTAAGCGGCAGGGGGTTTTTACTATAAGCAGAATTTGGCTTGTCGCAAGCAAAACTAAAGGTTTACGCTTGTGCGTTTAGCCATTAAGCGCTGCTTTTCTATATTGCGGGTTGCTTACAATTTGTAATCAACACCAGACGCCATAAAGGCCATAAAATACTTGCAGGTTTTTTCTCTTTTATATATACTGAATATGAATATTTCCGGTGTTTAGCCATATATTGTGTAACGCAGAATTTTATTCCCACAGCAACTAAAGCTTTTTAAAGCGCACACATTCTATAACAAGAGGTATTGAGTTCATGAAAAAAGCAATGCTTCGGCACATATGCTTCATACTTGCAGCAATACTCTGCATCTTTTTGCTTCCTGTACACTCAAAAGCAGATTTTGGCGATTTCTCCGGCAGCAGCGACTATGGCTCAAGCGGGGATAGTGGTTCAAGCTGGGATAGTGGCTCAAGCTGGGATAGTGGCTCAAGCTGGGATAGTGATTCGGATTGGGGCTCAACCGGCGGCTTTTTAGCAGGGCTGCTTTTTGGCGGCGGCGGTTCAGGCGGCGGCGGTTTTCCACTTGGGTTTGCTATTTTAGTTTTCGTTATTCTATATTCAATAATAAAGGGTGCTGTTACCAAGGCTAGGCACGGCGCAACGCCTCAACGTGCCGTACCTCAGGGGGCAGAGCAAACCCCGAAGGCAATGCTTAGGCATTTAGGCGAATACGCACAATTCGACCCCGGCTTTGACTATGCCGCATTTCGGGAAAAGCTTGCTAATTTATATGTACAAATGCAAAATGGCTGGCAGGCTAAGGATATAAGCAGCCTACGCCCATACTTTACAGACGCGCTCTTTACCCAAATGGAACGTCAGCTTGATATGCTTAAAAAAGCGGGCCAGACAAACCATGTTGAGCGCATTGCAGTGCTCGGCATCGACCTTAGAGGCTTCTACCAACAAAACAATGAAGACCATATAGTTGCGCAGCTGCGTACACGCATTATTGACTATACTGTTGATGATGCAACAGGCAAGCAAATAAGAGGCGATGCATCAAAAGAAAAATTCATGACATATGAATGGGTCCTCTCCCGCACCAGCGGAGCAGTAACCTCAGAAGGCAAAGAAATGCAGAAAGTTAACTGCCCGAATTGTGGGGCGCCGCTTTCAATTAACACAACTGCAAAATGCCCATATTGTGAAACTGTCGTTACCCTTAAAAAGCACGATTGGGCAATAAGCACAATCAAGGGCATCTCGCAAGTAACAAAATAGCAGGTAGATTATCTTAAAGGGTTAAGCTTTGCAAATATATACAACTGCCCTAATGGGCAATTACAGTAAAACAGAATTTAGCACGGGAGGATATTATGGGACTTTTAAAGGCTGGGGTCGGCGCATTGGGAGGCGTGTTAGCAGACCAATGGCGCGAGTATTTCTATTGCGAAGCGCTTAGCGCAAATGTTCTCGTAACCAAGGGGAAAAAACGCACCTCAGAGCGCAGCAGCAATGTAAAAGGCGAAGAGAACATTATTTCCAATGGCTCAATCATTGCAGTTAACGATGGTCAATGCATGATGGTTGTTGAACAGGGTAAAGTAGCGGAGTTCTCTGCTGAACCCGGTGAATTTGTATGGGACAATTCAACCGAACCCAGCGTATTTTATGGCGGGTTTGGCAAAGGGCTTGTTGAAACCTTTAAACGGATAGGCAAGCGCTTTACATTTGGAGGCGACACAGGGAAAGACCAGCGGATATACTTCTTTAACACAAAAGAAATTGTAGGCAACAAATATGGCACAGCCAACCCTGTACCCTTCCGTGTTGTAGATGCAAACATTGGCCTTGATATGGACATAGGCATCCGCTGCTTTGGCGAGTATTCGTACAAAATCATTGACCCAATGCTTTTTTATACAAATGTCAGCGGGAATGTCACAGCAGACTATACACGCGACAATATTGACGGAATGCTAAAAACCGAGCTTCTTACAGCACTGCAGCCCGCATTCGCGAAAATCTCAGCAATGGGCATCCGCTACAGCGCAGTTCCCGGGCATACATCTGAGCTTGCAGATGCACTTAACGAAGTATTGTCTCAGAAATGGGCAGAGCTTCGCGGTGTAAAAGTAGTCTCCTTCGGTGTAAGCTCAATAAGCGCAAATGCTGAAGACGAAGCCACAATTAAAGAGCTCCAAAAGAGTGCAGTCTTCCGCAACCCCAATATGGCAGCAGCGCACCTTGTTGGCGCACAGGCTGACGCAATGAAGGCAGCAGCAGCAAACGAAGGCAGCGGTGCATTTATGGCCTTTGCAGGCATGAACATGGCGCAAAATACAGGAGGAATGAACGCCCAAAACTTGTTCCAAATGGGTCAGCAAACCCCTGCACCCCAAAGCCAACCTGCACAGCCTGCAGCAGCTTCAGGCTGGGATTGTGAGTGTGGGCATAATGGCAACACAGGCAAGTTCTGCGCTAACTGCGGCAAGCCCAAACCTGAGCAAGTTGGCTGGGCTTGTACATGCGGTGCTCTAAACAAGGGCAAGTTCTGCGCTGACTGCGGCAAACCCAAGCCTGCAGGCGTACCTCAGTACAAATGTGACAAATGCGGCTGGGAACCTGAAGATAAATCAAACCCGCCAAAGTTCTGCCCGGAATGTGGCGACCCATTTGATGATGGAGATACAGTTAAATAACCTTAGCAACTTAATAGTTTAATCGCTTTGATAAAATATTTAGCAATATCTTATAGTACACGGGCAATTAAGTATAAAGTAACGTAAAAGAGGCTCTATGTCAATAGTTGGGGTAGAGCGGTAGACCAAGAGCAACGGGGAG
>CAYWTY010000099.1:0-3118 GCA_964461335.1 uncultured Oscillospiraceae bacterium | reverse complement strand
AATCGGGGGTTTTCTCTTGCTTCTTTCTGTTACCTATGTAGTGTATCTCAACAAGTTAGGGGTTCAGCGATTAAGTGTGACAAATATACTTTCTTAAACTGCTATATATAAAAGCATATTATGCTCAAACTTTGCTTCAAGCTCCCCCTTGTCAGTTAAATATGAAAGATAGGAGCGAAGGGTGCTCCCTACAAGCACATACTGATTAAAATCCATATTAAGCTTATAGTGCTCGAATACAGCTTTTAAAAGCGTATCCTGTGTTTGTTTAGATTTGCACAACTGCAATATTAAATCCATAAACTCAAGCATTTTGTCGCGGTTGCATTTTATAAGCGGCAGGATATTTTGCGTGGCTTGTGCATGTGCAGGTACAAAAAGGGCTGCGTCTACAGTCTCAAGCATGTCAAGTGTTTTAAGCTGCTTTTCGATATCATACAAAAAACTGATATGGTATTTGTTTAAGATTGCCTCACTAAAAAGCGCATCTGCAAGGAAAAGAACATTATCCGGCGTACGTACTCCTACCATATCAAAAAAGTGCCCAGGAAGCGGCAAGAGCTCAAAGCCCAAAGATAAACTCCCGTTCATTGGTGTAATTTTGCTCGGTTGTGCCATTAGGAGCTTGTTCCTCAATGCTTTTGGCGCAAAGCCGCCGTATAGGAACGACGGTTCAAGCAGAGGGTATTGCGTAAAGGCAGCCTCAACCCCATAAGCATGTATGGAGCAGCCTGTGCGCTGTTGCAAAAACGCATTTGCGCCAATATGGTCGGCATTTGAATGCGTGTTTAAAATTGTGCTAAGCGTCCAGCCCTGTTCGGTTATTTGCTTTAAGATTTTTCTGCCTGCATCCTTATCATTACCGCTGTCAATCAGAGTAATGCCATTAGGCTCAACATATACCCCGACTTTGCTTGGCGCCTCAAAATACCAGGTGCGCTCGCCTGCCTTAACAAGCTCATACATATGCCCATCCTCCTAATAGTTGTAGTATCAGCCTCCAAGATACTCTTGTCAAGCGCAGCCAACCTTGTGTTTTACAGGAAAATCACATTTTACACATTCCTTTTCTCAGCAAAATGCGCTATAATAATCTTGGCACTCAGGTATTGAGAGTGCTAATTCAGTACAAAAGGTGATAATATGGCTTTACAACCCTTTCAGGCAGAATCAAAACGTCTTCTCGAGTTGATGATTAGCTCAATCTATACTCATAAGGAAATATTCTTGCGCGAACTAATAAGCAATGCAAGCGATGCAATCGATAAGCTTTACTACAGGGAGCTTGATTCAGGCACCTCAGGTATGGCAAAAGAGGATTTCTTTATTAGCCTTGAAGTAGATGAGGTTAATAGAACGCTGACAATTATAGATAATGGCTGCGGTATGAGCCGTGAGGAGCTTGAAAGCAACTTAGGTATAATTGCAGAAAGCGGCACATTGCGCTTTAAGGAAGAAATGAAGGACTCAAACGCGGAGATTATCGGTCAATTTGGTGTTGGTTTTTATTCAGCGTTTATGGTAGCCAAACGTGTAAGCGTAATGAGCAGGGCGTTTGGAGCACAGGATGTGTGGCAGTGGCAAAGTGAAGGCGTAGAAGGGTATTCAATATCTAAAGCAGAAATGGAAGGCTTTGGAACGCGCATACTTCTTGAGCTGAAAGAAGACACTGAGGATGAGCGCTATATAGAATTTTTGCAGTCATACAGGTTATCTGCGCTTGTAAAGAAATACTCCGACTATATACGCTACCCCATACGTATGGAGCTTGAAAAGAGCCGCCTTAAAGAAGGCAGCGAGGATGAATACGAAACCTATAAAGAGCTTGAAACACTAAACTCAATGGTGCCCTTATGGAAGAGGAGCAAATCTGAGCTTGATGAGGAAGCATACAACGCTTTTTATCAGGATAAGTTTTTAGATTATGAAGCTCCGCTTCGCACAATACATTTTAACACTGAAGGCGCAATTAGCTACCATGCGCTCTTGTACTTCCCGGGCAGAGCGCCCTTCGATTATTATACAAAGGAATACGAAAAGGGTCTGCAGCTCTATTCAAGCGGCGTCCTTATTATGGAAAAGTGTGCAGAGCTTTTGCCGGATTACTTCAGCTTTGTAAAGGGGCTTGTTGACTCCCCTGATTTGTCGCTTAATATTTCGCGTGAAATGCTCCAGCATGGAAGGCAGCTAAAACTTATAGCTTCAAATATTGAGAAAAAGATAAGAACCGAGCTAATTTCAATGCTCACAGATGAGCGTGAAAACTATGAAAAGCTTTGGAAGGCATTCGGCCTGCAGTTGAAGTACGGAGTTTACAGCAGCTTCGGGCAAAAGAAAGATATACTCGAGGATTTGCTGCTCTTCCATTCAATGGAGCATAACAAGCTAATTACCCTTAAAGAGTATTTAGATGCAATGCCTATCGAGCAAAAGGCGATTTATTATGCAGGTGGGGAATCCTTAGAGCGCATAAACAGTCTTCCCCAGCTTGAACTGCTTCGCGACAAAGGGTACGATGTCCTATTCTTAACTGACAGCGTTGATGAGTTTGCCCTGCAGATTTTAAGAACCTACTCAGAGAAACCTTATACATCAGTTGCTTCAGGTGACTTGGATTTGGGCGATGAAGCTCAAAAGAAAGCTAAAGAAGAGCAAAATGCTGAACATAAGGATTTGCTCGAGGCGCTTAAGGAAGCGCTCGAAGGCAAAGTAAAGGCAGTAAGGGTTTCGAGCAGGCTAAAGCGGCACGCAGTATGCCTTGCTGCAGATGGTTCGCTTTCGCTTGAAATGGAGCGAGTCCTAAAGAATATGCCAGGAGCGCAGGGTCAGCAAATTAATGCAGAACGCATTTTGGAGCTAAACCCTGAACACGCAGTATTTTCAAAGCTTGAGGCATTAAAAGAAGGCGACAAAGAAAAGCTCAAAGCATATGCCCACATACTTTATGCGCAGGCGCAGCTCTTAGAGGGTATGCTCCCTGAGGACCCTGGAGAATATGCGGAGTATGTGCTCGACTTAATGCAGTAATTATAAGGGGCGCTGTAGAAATGCTACAGCCCCTTTTATTTTTATGGCTTCAGCCAGTTGAGGCCGCGAAGCGGACGAAACAATAAACCAC
>CAYWTY010000098.1:0-3522 GCA_964461335.1 uncultured Oscillospiraceae bacterium | reverse complement strand
CGGTAAAAAATCCGGCATTTAACCGAAGGGTCGTTGGTTCGAAGCGGAACAGGGGTGCCAATAAAGCTGCATAAAGGCTGCTCTTAGGCTATATAGAAAGTCCCCTTTGTGGGGACATTTTACAGCCTTAATTGTTAAAGCAACATTTTAATTTACCTTCTTATGAGAGTTTGCTTAAAGGCATTAAGGGATAGCTCTGTGAGCTTATTCGCTTTCTGTGCGCGCTTAAACACGCCTACTGTAATAGTTGTGCCGCTTTCGATGAGTATTGTGCCATCCTCAAGCAGTATATCCTTGGATACGATGCGCCCCAATAAAAATTCGCTTTGGCGGCGTATAAAGTAATCCTCCTCGTCATTAAGAGAATCGTCCCCATTATCGTCTATGGAAGCAGGCGTTTCCTTAGCAGGCATTGCTTCAACTTCTGCTTCTTCAGGGGTATCTTCTATTACAGCTTCATCTATAACAGTTTTTATGGCTCTGACTTCAACTTCTGCTTCTTCAGGGAACTCATCTCTTACAGCTTCGTCAATAACACTTTTTATGGTTGCTGCTTTTGCTGCTTTCCCTGGCGCTTTTTCTATAGCAGGCTGTGCCTGAATCTGTGGCTGCGCATAAGTCTGAGCAGTAGCCTGCCCCACAGATTCATTATTAAAATTTACAAAGATACCACGGGGAGCAATGGTAATGGCGCTTTCACTGTTGAATGTAGGGCCTTCCTCCATTGTATATTCTTCAATATTTCCGCTTCCCGGTATGTTGAACGCGAACTCGGAAATTTTGCCCTCGATATTGCCTGCGCTTGAAATAACGGTTAAGCCTACAAGCTCTCCGTCAAGCATGCAATGCCCAAGCCCCTCGCTAACTGTCCATACCTGCACGAGGTCGGCCGAGGTAAGAACTGTTAAGAAGTCGCGCCCTACACCTATGACTTTTTCAACTGGCGCAGCCATATTGTAGCCGAGCATGCCCTTTTCATTGTCGAGCACTAGATGCGTTACGCGCTTTGCCGCAGCATCAATGATTAGGCTTGATACAACGCCAAGATCAGTACCTTCTGTAATTGCCATCATCTGCATTCCAACAATTGTAGATTTCTTCTCCATGTGAGTATCCTCCATTTTATAATTTATAGCGTTCCTGCAATATAACTCTTTATTTTTCCTCGTCACCGGGCATTACAAGCGGCAAAAATGTGCCTACAATGTATTTCCCTGCGATGGGGTAAAACCGATCCGTATGTATGAGCTCCTTTTCAGCTAGCGTATCACCCTTATAATAGTTGCGGTATACGCGCACATGGTATCCTGCCCTCTCTTTATTTATTACGCGTTTATACCCCTCAGGGCGGGTATCATCTGGTACCAAAACTGGCGGCGGCGGAGCTACGGTTTCATATATATTGTTTTCAAGCTCTATTCTAAGGTCGCCGTTGCGCTGCTCGCCATAAAATGTCACAGTTAAAGCGTCCTCAATCACAGTCGCGTGTATATAAACCGGCCAATTTGTGTTGTTGCGCACCTTTAAATCCTTATTCGGCCATGTAATGGTTGCGTCAAGCCCTATTGGCAGATAATCAGAGGGCCATGTATGATGGTGCCGCTCTAAAATTTCTAAATTGCTCAAGAGCGCAGCGTTAAACAATGTGCCAGAAAGCTGGCAGATGCCGCCGCCAATCTCCTCTATTAATTCCCCGTAGCGTATAGCAGGCGCTTGCATATAGCCCTTTTCAGGCGTGCGTTCACCTGTTAAGGCGTTTAGGGAAAGTGTCTCGCCCGGCATAACCGAGCACCCGTTCACTGCATCCGTAATAAGGCATATATTCATGATGCGCTCTGGTGAGCCGAAGACTTTGGTGGAAGCCGAGCCAAGCTTATTTGTATGCTGCGTGAGCAGCGACTTTGTAATAGCAGGCATTAATTCGGTTTTTTCAACATCGATTGTAGCGAGGTTGCCAAGCGTAAACTGCGCATACAAAAGCTCTGTAATTGCGTCTGCATCAATGCAGCTGCCGCTTTGCTCTTGTGTGAAGGAGAACGCACCCTCCTCCGAAAACACGACTGTAGCATCAACAGGCGCTGTATATGCTTCATTTGCAAACTCCTCAACAGCAAGCCGCAGGCTTTCCTTATCGTATAGCACTACTGCGTTTGTATAGTAGCCGCTTTTTGCCATGAGCTTATTGTCAAGCTGTGATAGAAGCTCGCCATCTGACAAGGCTTTGATTTTCGCCAAAGCATCGTCTATTGCAATGTGAGCGCCCGCATCACTATATGTAAAGCTGCGGCCAAAGCCATCACTCTCTACGCGTATGGATTTGCCTGCAATTCGCTTTTCAAAGCTTTCTTCTACAAACTGGCGCGCATGCTCTGCGCGCATACCGCCTACTGCAATATCGTCTATAAATGCGCCATCAGGCAAAACAGGCTTTTGTACATATCTTGTGGCAACAGCATAAAAGCCCGAAAAAAGCACAATAGCAACAAAGAGCGCAATCAATGGCAGCACACGCAATACAATCTTTTTCTTGTTAGTCAAAAGCATTGCATCCTCAAATTATAAAGAAAGCCCTACAAAGCAAGAAATGCGGGTTATACGCCCTTTTGCAGCTCTTGCAGCACATCAACAAGTGTTGAGGTTTCGGCGCTGTTAAGGGGATAGTCTGCGCCGAGTATATCGAAAACGAGGTCTACGGCCTCGCGTTTACGTTCAGTACGCATGAGCATATTTAAAAGTTCAAGCTTAATGCGCTGTATATAATGGGGTTCTTCTGCCATAGGCAGCGCAGACTGAAACGCAGTGCAGGCGGATTGCCAATCCTCACCCTCCATGGCTGTATAGGCTTGGTCGAGCAAGCCCATAAGCGCAGGCGCATTTTTTGCACATTCCGCTTCCGAAGCTTCTTCTTGCGGCATATATGCGGATATATCATCTTGCTCTGTATCCCGTGCATCAGCAATATGCAAAGTTTCGGCAATATCGGCTGTTTCAGGCACAGATTCTTGCTCAGCCGCATATGCATCATCCGCTTCGATTTCATCAGGCTCTATTAACACTTCATCCACTTCAATTGCTTCAACTGTTTCAACTGCTTCAGGCTCTATTAACACTTCATCCGCTTCAGTTGCTTCAACTGTTTCAACTGCTTCAGGCACTATTGGCGCAACATTCGCTTCTGCTGTTTCAACTGCTCCAATATCAAAAGGCACAACATCCGTTTCGGTTGATTCGACTGCTTTAATATCAAAAGGCGCAACATCCGCTTCTGCTGTTTCAACTGCTTCAAGTTCTTCAAGCTCTACAATCTCTAAAATCTCCATAGGCGCGGTATCTGCAACCTCTTCCTCAGGCATTGGCTTTAAAGCGAGCGCTTGTTCGCGCAGGTAAGCAGCGTGTATGAGCGTATCGTCCTCAGGTACTTCCTTTGTTAGCAAAGCATCACGAAGCGTAGCATAGCGCGAGGGGGTTACTGTTGAGATACACTACATAGGTAACAGAAAGAAGCAAGAGAAAACCCCCGAT
>CAYWTY010000097.1:0-3533 GCA_964461335.1 uncultured Oscillospiraceae bacterium | reverse complement strand
TATTGAAGCAAAAGCCGCAAGATTAGCTTATTCGATAGTTAAAAATCATGCTTTTATAGATGGAAATAAGCGCACTGGTATAATGGCAATGCTGCTTTTTCTAGAGCTTAATGGTGCAGGCCGTGACTGCACGGATGAGGAACTCATCCATGTCGGCCTTGGGTTAGCTGATGGCAGCATGGATGACCAAGATTTACTTAATTGGATATTAGAAGAATCTTTCTAAAATGTAAATGGTCGATTTTGCATTCTTATTTATTATATCACTGCAAATAAAAAGCCATGTATGAGTTTAAAACCCTCATGCATGGCTTTTTTGGTGCGGATGAGGAGATTCGAACTCCTAAGGGTCTCCCCGGCGGATTTTAAGTCCGCTGCGTATGCCTTTCCGCCACATCCGCGCAAAAATATTGTACCACGGCAATGAAGTTTGTCAATGTTGGCGCATGCGTATTCTTAAGTTACTCAACAATTATTTAATTTTGCGCTTGACTCCCCATATAAGCATAACTACAATATATAGTATCTAGTTAAGATGTCCCCCACAACATTATGTATAAAACCCCCGAAAGGATGCTTTGCATGAACTTAAGCAAAAACGCACAAACAGTCCTTCTGCGCAGATATCTTTCAAAAGACAGCAGCGGCAAAGTTATTGAAACCCCTGAACAAATGTTCAAACGAGTTGCAAATGCAATAGCCTCAGCAGATGAACGCTTTGAAGGTGAAAACGCAGAAAAAAGCAGCAGGGATTTTTATGAGCTTATGACATCATTAAAATTCATGCCTAACTCACCTACGCTAATGAATGCAGGCAAACCATTAGGCCAGCTTGCAGCCTGCTTTGTGCTGCCTGTTGATGACTCTATGGATGGAATTTTCGACGCTGTAAAATACGCAGCGCTTATTCATAAAAGCGGAGGCGGCACAGGCTTTTCGTTTTCGCGGCTTAGGCCCTCAGGCGCAACTGTGCGCTCAACAGGGGGCGTTGCCTCAGGCCCAATAAGCTTTATGAAGGTGTTCAACTCTGCAACTGAAGCAGTTAAGCAGGGCGGCACACGCAGAGGCGCAAATATGGGCATCCTGCGCGTTGACCACCCCGATATTCTTGAGTTTATCCGCTGCAAGGAAGACTCTTCGCAAATTACAAACTTCAACATAAGTGTAGGCCTAACTGAAGCGTTTATGCAGGCAGTAAAAAACAACGAGCAGTATTCGCTTATAGACCCGCACACAAAAGAAGAAGTTAAAACGCTTCAAGCTGCAGAAGTGTTTGCGCTTATTGTTGATATGGCATGGCGCAACGGAGAACCCGGAATAATATTTTTGGATAGACTAAACCGCGACAATATTGCCCCTGAACTTGGCGAAATCGAAAGCACCAACCCTTGCGGCGAACAGCCCCTTCTGCCTTACGAAAGCTGCAACCTTGGCTCAATTAACCTTGCAGCGCTCTTAAAACCTTGCGGCGAAGGCTATGCGCTTGACTATGGCGAGCTTGGCGAAACGGTTGATAAGGCTGTGCATTTTCTTGATAATGTGCTTGAAATAAACAAATACCCTATTGACCTTATTGAAGAAAGAACGCGCTTAACGCGCAAAATCGGCCTTGGTGTAATGGGCTTTGCGGATATGCTCTTTAAGCTTAACATCCCCTACAATTCAGACGAGGGCATTAAGCAAGCCGAAGAAGTCATGCGCTTTATTCAAGAGCGTGCACATAAGGCAAGCGAAGCGCTCGCAAAATCACGCGGCGCATTCCCTCTCTTTGAGAAAAGCACTTTTGCTAATGGCACGCCTATTCGTAACGGCACATGCACAACTATTGCGCCAACAGGTACAATTTCAATTATTTGCGATGCTTCAAGCGGTGTTGAGCCGCTGTTCGCACTTTCATTTGTTCGCAATGTTATGGATAGTGACGAGCTGCCGCAGGTTAACGAATACTTTAGCGAAGTCGCAAAGCGCGAAGGCTTTTATTCAGATGCGCTTATGCGCAAAATAGCAACAGAAGGCACTTTAGCGCATCTTGACGAGGTGCCTGAGCATATTAAGCGCGTTTTTGTAACTGCACATGATATTTCCCCAAAATACCATGTAAAAATGCAGGCTGCCTTCCAAAAGTATACTGACAACGCAGTTTCTAAAACTGTCAACTTCCCTTCAAGCGCTACAAGGGAAGAAGTTAGAGATGTGTATATGCTTGCGTTTGAGCTTGGCTTAAAGGGTGTAACGATTTACCGCGATGGAAGCCGTGACGAACAGGTGCTCACAGTCGGCACAAAAACAGCCAAGCCTAAGGAGCAAGACAATGAAGCGCATAAAGTCACGCCAAGGCCAAGGCCTGAGGTAACGCGCGGCATAACTGAAAAAATAGTAATAGGCTGCGGCAACCTGTATGTAACAGTCAACTATGATGATAAAGGCATATGCGAAGTGTTTACGAATTTAGGGCGTGCAGGCGGGTGCCCAAGCCAAAGCGAAGCAACAAGCAGGCTTGTGTCTACCGCTTTGCGCTCAGGGCTTGCAGCAGAGGCAATAATTGAGCAGCTTAAAGGCATACGCTGCCACTCTACGCTAAGGCAGCGTGCAACAAACAAAAACATCAAAGTGCTTTCCTGCCCTGATGCAATTGGCCGTGTGCTTGAAAAAGTGGCAAATTTGTGCAAGGAGGGCGAGCAAATTCGCATAACCCCAACACAGGAGAGTACTTTAAGCGGCATAGCAAACTTTGAAAACGGGGAAAGCGAGCCATTAAGCGAAGCTGAAAAAGAGACTGCAGAGGGCTTTAAGCCTTCATACATTGCTACACTCCCCTGCCCTGACTGCGGCAGCGCTATGGAACACGAGGGAGGCTGCGTTGTATGCAGAGGCTGCGGCTACAGCAAATGCGGCTAAGCGGCTAAATAATTAAATTATACTAACCATTGAAGGGGCTGCGTAAATGCAGCCTCTTTTAGGTAAAGCTGATTAAATAAGGTGTGACGGATTGGCGAGAAAGTTCTCTATCCTCTAAGAAGCTAAATCGAAAAGATAAGCGCTATTTTGAGTTAACGATACAGCAATGCAGAAATGGCTGCAAAGGCTGAGTTGTGAATTGATCATTTCCCCAGTACAGGACAATTGAAAGCTGCACTGCATATACTGATGGTATAGTGCGGTAAACTTACCGCATTCATGAGTGTTATGGAGGGTACCCGTATGCCTAAACTAGTTATATATGAACCATGCAGACAAAGCTCAAAGGATGCCTTTGTCAAATGCCTTAAGTCGCTTGGCTGTACTGCGCAGATTACATGCAACTGCTATTTGATACAGACTTGCCAAAATTGCGTAACGCTTAGAAATACATTGTGCCAAAGCATCTGCCCTGGTGACAGATTATTTGTTGTAGCCTGCAAAAGCGAAGCAGCATGGGTGGGAGAATTTATGTCATCACCCGAGTGCATAAAAGATGTGCTAAACTGCAACTAAGCATAAATTAGCAAAAGGGCGCCCGTTTTATGGGCGCCCTTTTTTATACTTAACGAACC
>CAYWTY010000096.1:0-3558 GCA_964461335.1 uncultured Oscillospiraceae bacterium | reverse complement strand
CGCATTCTCTAAAATGAAAAAGGAGCCGTAGCTTGTTACTGCTACAGCCCCTTTTACTTGGGGATATGAATAGAATTTTTAGCATAAAACTGTTTCTGCTGCTTATTATTATGAAAGCTGCAGTCTAACTTGCAACTAGGATGATTAACAACTGCACAAAGAAATGGTAGAATAAAGCAGGCATAGCAGGTTGTGATAATTTGTTTCAATATGAAGGAGGTTTTGCTATGAAAAAGGCTGCGCTTGTGCTCATAGGTCTACTTTTGGCATTTTGCCTTTGTGCCTGCATAAAAATAGTGGATATGCGTGAAACACCTCTAAGAACACCTGCTGAAACAGAAGCTAAATTAACGCCAAGCCCAACGCCCGAATTGGCTACGCCTGAACCTACAGCTGCGCCTTCTTTAGCGCCCGAACTGCCCGACCTTAATAAAGGCTTAAAAATGTATTCGAGCTATGCCTACTTAAAAGAGTTCGAACCAGCAACAGGCCTTGCCATGTTTGACTATTTTGATCTGCTTCAGGGTGAAGATGCAATAGCCTACCTTGTTGAGCATAAGGGATATACCCAAGCAAAAGCAGAGGCAGAAGTAAACGATTATGCAGACTCGGAGTTTATTGAGAAGAACACGAACCCCACCCTAAGGGCTGTTGACCTTGACGGGGTTTCGCTAAACCTAATGTATCAGCCAAGCGGCGAACATTCGGAAACTGCCGCATCAATCCCTTCGACAGCCGGCGATTTTAGAGCGATTTATGCTCATTACCCAAGCTTGCTCCTTGAGTCGTACTTCTACTATATTCATGTTAACGCTGGCGGGAAGGTCTTTTGGGTAGAACAGGTTTATTGGCCTTAAACCCTAAATGCAATCTTCATATTGGCGGATTTATAAAGAATTAACTTTACTTAACCTGCGCTTGCAGATATAATCATGGCTTGACGCAACTTTTTGGAGGGACAATAAAACAATGGGCGAGCTTTTTAACCTGCTCAACACATTATCGGAAAGCCGAAGTATATGGATTTATTTGTTTATATTCTTTGGCAAACTGCTTGAAGTCTCAACCTCTACGCTTAGGATGGTGCTTATAAACCGCGGCATCCGCGCAGTAGGGAGCATGATTGCAGTTGTTGAAATTGCAATGTGGGTTGTGCTTGCAGGCACAGTTTTGTCAAGCATACATTCAGACCCAATACGCATCCCTGTTTATGCAGTTGCATACGGGCTTGGCAATTATGTAGGCTCCTGGCTTGATGAAAGGCTGGCATTCGGGCTTTCCTCTATTCAGGTTGTTGTGCCTGATGAAATGATTGCAAAGCTCCTTGGTGAAGCATTGCGTGCTAAAGAGTTCGGGGTTACGACTATGAACGTGCAGGGCATGAGCGATAAGTCGCATTTCATGCTTTTGCTCATGATAAAGCGAAAGCACCTGCGTGAGGCGCTTGAGCTAATTACAAGCATAACAGAAAAGGCAGTTATAACAGTAAGCGATGTGAAGGTGCAAAAGGGCGGCTATATGCGCGGCCTTTCTGCAAAAGCAACAAAAACACAGAGCAAATAGCTCTTATTTATCACATTTCATATAAAAAGTGTTGCCGCCTATGAATTCGCGAAGAATAGAAGTAGGCGGCACTTCATCTTCAACATCTGCATCTGCAAAATAGTTTAGGAACTTTACAAGGTCGCGTGCCATTGCATAGTGTGGGCTCTCCTCCCCTACTGTAAGGAGCAGCGGGAAAATGTGCTTTTTAAGCACTGCTGGCTCATAAACAAGCGCTGTGTTAAAGAACGCATCCGCTTCCTCCTGATATGGGAAAATCCACTTTTCCTCGCCGTTTCTCACACTTTGCCAGAGCGAAAGCGTATACTCAACGCTTGCGTTTCGCATGCTGTTGTCGCGTACCATGCGCCTTAAAAGCCTAATATCCGTTGTTCTTATACGGTTGTGGTCATCAAGGTTTAATGTTGTAAGCGCGCTAACATAAACGCGGAAAATACTTTCCTTTGGAATTGCAGAGCTTAGCATTGCAGGGTTAAGCCCGTGAATCCCCTCAATTATAAGCGGGTCGTCAACACCAACCTTAAGCATTCGTCCATGCGGGCTGCGCTTGCCCTCAGCAAAGCTAAACTCAGGTATTTCAGTTTCCTTGCCTGCAAGCAAAAGCGCCAAATCTTCGCGGAACCGGCTTATATCGAGAGTTTCTATATGCTCGAGGTCGCGCTCGCCCTTTTCGTCAACAGGGATTCTATCCCGGTCTATATAATAGTCGTCAAGCGAAAGCAGCACAGGGTTTTTACCAAGGACGCGAAGCTGAGTGTAGAGCCTGTTTGCTGAGGTAGTCTTGCCTGAGGAGGAAGGCCCTGCAAGGAGCACTGCGCGTGCGCCCCGCTTAACTATGCGGTCTGCAAGCCCTGCATAGCTTTTTTCGTGAAGCGCTTCATTTACACGCACAAGCTCACGCACGCTTCCGTTTGAAATCATATCATTTAGGTCTGCAACATTTGAGCAGCGCAAGAGGCTCCCCCACTCATCACTTTCCTGAAATACGGCAGCAAGCTTTGGGCTGTGCCTATAATCCGCAGGTCTATTAGGTTCTTTAATATCAGGTAAAAGCAGCACCATGCCAGGGAAGAGGTATTCCAAGTTAAACACGCTGCAATAGCCTGTGCTTGGAAGCATCTCCCCATAAAAGTAATCCATATAGTTTTCATGCCTGTAAACATCGAAATAGCTGAATTTGCGCCATTGAAGCAGGCGCACCTTATCACCTTGCCCATCCTTGCTAAAGAATGTGATTGCATCGCGGATATTCAGGCGCTGCCTTGTAAGCTGAAAATCCTCGCGCATTATGCTCATGCACTCATCCTTAAGAAGCAGGGTGTCGTTTAGCGAAAGTGCAGGAGTTTTTTCAAGGCGGATATAAAGCCCCTGCCCAAGCGAATACTGCACAAGCACCCTTGCTCCCGGGAAGAGCCGCCTTACAGCAAGGATTAGCACAAAAAGGAGCGTGCGCTCATAAACGCGCTTGCCCATTTTATCTTTATAGCGCAGCAGGCTTATTTGCCCATTTGCTGCGCTTACTGCACTTCGCGCTTCTTCCTCGCCATCTTTTAAGCGCACAGGGTCATAGTTTAAATGGAACACCTCTCCGCCAATCATAGCTGCAAGCGGCATCTTAGCCAAGTCGCTTTCAAAGAGCCCTGTGCGGCGGATAAGCGTTAAAAGCGTCTCCCCGCATGCGGCTTCTGTTTTAATCCCGTCAATTGTAAGCTGCATGCGCCTTCTCCCTTCAATCACTTTTTATTATGATACCACGAGCTACCAAAAAGTAGAATGATATTTGCGATTTTTGGGGAATAAACCTCGTTTTTGTGTGAGAACGCGCTTATTGTTTTGCCTGCTCATATGTTGACAGCCTATTTAGCATAGCGTTACAATGCAAATGCAGCCCATATATATATGGGATAGTTGGAGGGACCTTAATGTACCAAATCTTAAAAAAGCGGGCGCTTCACGATACAGTAACTTTAATGGAAGTGCATGCGCCGCTTGTTG
>CAYWTY010000095.1:0-3632 GCA_964461335.1 uncultured Oscillospiraceae bacterium | reverse complement strand
TTAGTTAACTAAGAGCCTTGACAAATTTATTTGCGGCGTGATATACTTCACCCGCAAAACCAGTTCGCCGAAGAAAGCAGGTGCAGCTATGCTGCTTAATTTCCTGAAGAGGTGAGCACAGAGCTTAATTGTAATGCGCTTGCTTTGGCTATTTTGGCAAAGCAAGCGCTTTTTTTACAAAGAACCCAGTATATTTTAAAGGAGGTGAAACCGTGGCAAACATTCAAAATATTGAATTGAAGGCTGCCAAGGTCGCCCAAGTACAAGAAAAGATCAAGAAGGCCAAGTCTGTTATACTTTTTGACTATCGCGGCCTTACAGTTGCTGAAGCAACAAACCTAAGAGCCGAAATGCGAAGCGCAGGCATTGAATATGTAGTGCTTAAAAATGGGATTGTTGAACGTGCAGCAAAAGGGCTCGGCCTTGACGAGACAATCTTAGAGATGCTTAAAGGCCCAAGCGCATTTGCATTTAGCTATGAGGATGAAGTTGTGCCTGCGCGCATACTGAAGGATTTCATTAAAAAATCCAGAAAGTGCGCACTTAAAGGCGGCATAGTCGAAAACAAAGTGCAAAGCGCTGAGGCAATAACCCGCCTTGCAGACCTGCCCTCGCGCGAAGTGCTCATCGCACGCCTGCTCGGCAGCATGATGGCCCCTATAAGCGGGCTTGCTGTTGTGCTTGACCAAATCGCTAAAAAACTTGATAACAATGCGCAACCTGCGCAACAACAAACAGCAGAAGAAGGAGTTTAACAATGAATAAGGAGCAATTGATTGCTGATATTAAAGCAATGTCCGTACTGGAGCTTTCAGAGCTTGTAAAAGCGCTCGAAGAAGAGTTTGGAGTTTCAGCAGCAGCTGCAGTTGCAGTCGCAGGCCCAGCAGTAGGCGCAGAAGCTGAAGCAGTAGAAGAAAAGACTGAGTTTGACGCTGTACTTAAAGAAGTAGGCGCAGAGAAGATTAAGGTTATTAAGGTTGTGCGCGAGCTTACAGGCCTTGGCCTTAAGGAAGCAAAAGAGCTTGTTGACACAGCGCCAAAGCCTGTTAAGGAAGGCGTCTCTAAGGAAGAGTGCGAAAAGATTGCAGAAGCGTTAAAGGCAGTCGGCGCAACAGTTGAAATAGTTTAAGTTTAACCATAAGTATAAATAAAGCGCTAAGCTTAACTGCTCAGCGCTTTTTTGCTTATTTAACCTGCTCGGGCTATATGCTGCTTTTGCGTTTTCGCTCTGCTTTTAGCTTAGCTCACCTGCAAGGCAAGCTATTGCATCTGCCATTATAAGCGTATTCTTTTTGATATTTTCAAGCGAGATATATTCGTCAGGCATATGTGCAAGCTGAGGGTCGCCTGGCCATTCAGCGCCAAACGCAACAGAGTTACCCATTGCGCGCGCATATGTGCCGCCGCCTATTGCAAGGGGTTTAGATGAATAGTCGCCGCTTTGGGCACGGTAAACACCTAACAGCTTTTTGACAAGCTCGCTTTCTAAGGAAACCATATGAGCAGGGTGTGTGCTTGTTAGGGAAAGCAGAAAACCTGCGCCTTTTAGCGCCTCCCCCACGTTTTCTATTACCTGCTCGGATGTAAGTGAATGCGGAACCCGCGAGTCAAGCTTAAGGCTTAGACCATTTGCATCCCAGTTCAAAATGCCGAGGTTGAGTGTGAGCCTCCCGCTTTCATCAGCAACATCAATACCAAGCGACTCCCCGTGATAATCCATTTTAAACGCATTTGCAAGCGTCTTTATTATTAGGGCATCCTCGCCTTCAAGAGGCAGGGTGTTCAAAAGCTGAATAAGCATAAGGAGCGCGTTCTTCCCCTGCTCAGGGGTTGAAGCATGTGCGCCAAGCCCTGTAACCTGAAGCGTGGCATACTCGCCCTCTGGCATTATAGAAATAGTAAAGCCCTCAGTCTCTAAGAATGAGGCAGGCAAAAGCGAACGCTTTATGGTTGCTCTTGCAACTCCTGGTACAACATTTGAGCGCTCCCCTGCGTTTATGCGTATTTGTGAGTTTGAAAGCGCGCGGCTAAAGCCCATTTGAAGCACCGCTTTTTCAGAATATACGAGCGGATACATGCCGTCAGGCGAAAACGACAGCTCAGGCAGCTTTTCGTGCTTTTTATAATGCTCCATGCAAGCCCAGCCACTCTCCTCATCACAGCCTAAGATTATGCGCACTCGACGTTTTAAGGGAATACCAGCTTCTTTTATTGCAGCAAGCGCATAAAGTGCGCTGACTGATGGGCCTTTGTTGTCGAGCGTGCCGCGGCCATAAATTTTTCCATCATGAAGCTGCCCGCCAAAAGGCTCCATAGTCCAGCCATCGCCTGCAGGCACAACATCCAAATGCGCAAGGATACCGAGCACTTCCTCACCCTCGCCCCAGTCAAAGATTCCTGCGTACCCGTCAAGGTCGCGCGTCTTAAACCCAAGCCTTTTGCCAAGTGCAAGCGCTTCATCAAGCGCAAGCTGGATATTCCTACCAAAAGGCATGCTGCCTTCTTCAGGCGCTTTTAGGCTTGGGATTCTAATTAGCGCCTGCAAGGAAGCCGCCTGCTCTACCAATGTTTGCTCAACATAGTCTAAAAGCCGCTGCTCTGTGTCTTTACTCAAAGAAGAATAAAACGGCATATTCTGCCTCCATTCGTTTTTGCTATTATACCATGTTTCTCTACTTCGCTATAAGTAAATTCTTACAGGCGTGCTCTTACGCTTAACCGTAATTGTGTTTTAAGGTACATATGCTGATAGTCCATAACGCAAATTAGTGCATAATTCGGTGATATATACATTATTTCGCATATTTAAGGTTGATTTTGCCAGAACGTTTGATATAGTTGAATTACAAATCCCTAATTTACAACCACATATTTTGAAAGGAGAATACAAATGGCAAGGTTAAGCATAATTGAAGGCATTGGTGAGGTATACGAAGCAAAGCTTAAGGCTGTTGGAGTTAATTCTATGGAGTCGCTTCTTTCAACATGCGCTACAAAAAAGGGCAGAACAGAGCTTGCTGAAAATTCCGGAATTTCCGAAAAGCTTATACTAAAATGGGCAAACCATGCTGACTTAGCAAGGATAAAAGGCATAGGCGGCCAATATTCGGAGCTTCTCGAAGCTGCAGGGGTTGATACTGTTCCTGAGCTTGCAATGCGTAAGGCTGAAAACCTCTACAAAAAAATGGTTGAAACAAATGACGCAAAATCTCTCGTAAGAAAGCTGCCTACGGAAAACCAAGTACGAGGCTGGATAGAGCAAGCTGCAAACCTGCCGCGCGTTTTACAGTATTAAACTATAACTTGTTAGACATTTCTAAGGGGGTATTTAATGGACATAAAAGCGAAAATCGAAGAACTCGTTAATAAAGCAAAGAACGATAAAGACTTTGCCGCAAAGTTTACATCAAACCCAATTAAAGCAATTAAAGATGTAATAGGAATAGACCTGCCTGACGAGGAGCTTAACGCAATAGTCACAGGCGTTACTACAAAGCTCAACCTTGATAAAGCAAGCGGGCTTCTTGGCTCAGTTAAAAAACTGTTTTAAGCGCGAATTGTTAAGAAAACTTCTTATGGGGGCTGTAGCAGTAACACCCCATTAAAAGTCAAGAAAACGAGCCAAGACAGTA
>CAYWTY010000094.1:0-3932 GCA_964461335.1 uncultured Oscillospiraceae bacterium | reverse complement strand
GATGAGCTTACGCGTTTAAACCACCTTAGTGCTACTGCAAACGGCGAACTTTCAGGCAGGGAGAAGCTGACGTTTGAGCGCTATATGCAGCTTTCCTATTTTGAAAGCGTTGTTTCTTTTGCAAACCACAGGCTAAAGCATATGAGCTCAGGCCAATATTTGCTTTTACGCAGAGAGGAAGTTCTGGATTACCGCATGCACAGCGGCCTTGAGCTTGATGTGCTTGATAATTATACAGGCAGAACAAGGCAGGCAGGCACGCTTTCAGGGGGCGAATCCTTCCTTGCTGCACTTTCGCTTGCGCTTGGGCTAAGCGATGTAATTGAGCGTTTTTCAGGGGGCATTTCGCTAAACGCCATGTTTATTGATGAGGGGTTCGGCTCGCTTGATTCTGATGCGCTTGGGCGCGCAATCACAGTGCTTAGCGACCTTGCAGGCAGCTCAAGGCTTATTGGGATAATCTCACATGTTGAGGAATTAAGAGAAAAGATAGAGAATCAGGTTTATATAAAAAAGACGCCTTTTGGCAGCAGCATAAAAATGCTCTAAAGCCGAATATTTATTTTGGCGTATAGTTTGCCTGCACATGCACTTAATAAACTACGCCGCCTTATAAAAAGGCGGCGCAGTAATGAACTTGCTAAAATAATACCTTATTAAAGCATAAGGCTGCTTGACATCATATCCATTGCGCTTTGCAGTATGAGCTTAAGGTGAAGCTTTTCTTCCTTAAGCGCCTCTGTAAATGCCTTTTCTTTGCTGAAGTCCTCGTGGCTCGCTACTATTTGCTGCAAGAAGAGTATGGTGTCGCGCTCAAGGCGTTCTGCCATAGTAAGCGCATGGCGCTTATTCCATACGAGCTTGCCTTCTGCTGCTTTCTTTGCAATATCAAGAGGCGAAGGCTGGTTAAGAAGCATATTTAGGAATTCCGCGTCATCCTCGTCAATTTCGTAGGTCTTGCCTTTATACATGTCGAGTTGCTTCAAATAGAAAGCCTCATGCTTTCTTTCGTCTTTTGCGAGTTTCTGGAAAAGCTTTTTTGTGCTCTCTTCTTCAATTGCTTGAGCTGCTTCCTCGTAGAAAGTATAGCCCTCAGCTTCCATTGCTGCGAGCAGTTCCATTACTTTGGATACATCAAATGCTGCCATAATTCTTTCTCCTTAATTTAGTTTTGTGTGAGCTGCCATGTCTTTGTAACTAATATGTACTAACTAATTGGTAACACAAAACAAGGCACTTAAAACAAAACAAATCAAGAATTTGGCTTAACTGTAACATTATCACAAAGCAGTTTATTGCAATAATAGAGATTATACGAAAGGCATAAAACCCATTATAGGTTAGCCGCATATTTCCTATTTAGCCATTTCGCTTTGATAAACGCCAAGCCCTGTGCCATATGGCAGAGATACGCCAGAAGTATTTAATGCTCTTTCAAGCGCACCTATGATTGTAAGCATATCGTTTTCATCAACATTGCCCATATGCCCTATGCGGCACATTTTGCCTGCGTATTCGCCTAGCCCTGCTGCAACAATAATGCCTTCGTCTATAAGTGCGTTTCTAAACTCCGCATCATTAAGCCCCTCTGGGTAAACTAAATTGCTTAAAGTTACAGCCCTGTTTTGCGGGTTTGCAAGCACCTTAAAGCCTAGCGCTTCAAATGCCTTTTGCATGGCGTGGCCATTCTTGCAATGCCGCTTATGCCTTAAATCCATTCCTTCTTCTTTTATAAGGCGTACACTTTCCTTAAGCGCCCAAACAAGGTTAATTGAAGGGGTTGAAAAGTATTTTGAAGGGTCCTTCATTACATGCAGCCAGTTTAAAAAATCAACATAATACTCGGGTATTGTGCCAAGCTCATTTCTTCGATTTAGCGCTCTTTGGCTTGCAAAGAGCATGAACATCCCCGGGCATACGCCGAACGCTTTTTGGGATGCAGTAAAGAGCACATCTATCCCCATTGCATCAAAATCAGTATGCTCGCCTCCTGTTGCTGCAACTCCATCAACAATAAAGAGCGTTTCTTGGTGTTTTTTTAGCATTTCACCAATATCTTTTATAGGGGCAAGTACGCCTGTTGATGTATCAACATGTGAAACTATTATAATCGCATATTGCTTTTCGCTTAGTTTTTTATCAATTTCTTCAATAGGCACAATTTGACCCCATGGAGCACTCATAACATCTGTATTTATGCCTTTTCGCGTGCAAATGCCTATAAAGCGGTCGCCAAAAAAGCCATGGCTTATAATAAGCGCATTGTCCCCGCGTTTAGCTGTGTTTGCTATTGCCATTTCCATTGCTATTGTGCCTGTGCCTGCAAGTGCAAATGTCTCTCCTGAACAGTTTACAAGCCTGCCAAGCTCCTCTATAACATCCGCATAATCCTTTACAAAGCGCGGGTCTCCAAATGCCTGAATCTCTCTGCCCATTTCGTCCTGAATAGACCTGGTAACAGGTGTAGGGCCAGGGATTGCTACATAAAGCT
This sequence comes from uncultured Oscillospiraceae bacterium, assembly GCA_964461335.1. Taxonomy (GTDB): domain Bacteria; phylum Bacillota; class Clostridia; order Christensenellales; family CAG-138; genus JAKJBL01. Next base: position 1,441 of record CAYWTY010000094.1, on the reverse strand, counting down.
CACTGCTCATGATACACCTCCATAAAAGTCGCTATTTATGCTCTTCTAAAATTATATTAAGTTAAGGGTATGCTGTCAATGAACCCCCATAATCAGCAAATATTAAAAAAGCTGTATCTACCGCTTTAAGAAACCCCGCGCTTTAGGTTTTAGCTGCTTTAATCAACATATATGCGCACCTTTGCCATATCTTCGCCTTCATTAGTGTCAATGTTGACAATATCTTCTTCTTCTGCGCTTTCTATAAGCGTATCAAGGCTCTCTATAATTGCCTCAAGGTCAACTCCGGCTTTACACATTTCATCCTTAGCCTCTGCTGGAAGACATTTTTCGATTAACGGGCCGAGCGATTTAACAAGCGAAATAGGCAGGGCTATGTTAACATTTGTTTTTCCGCTGCTGCCGTCGCTTTCTACTGCATTCACTTGAATGCGCAGCTTCTTTCGCTTACGCCCCCGGGTGTCTTTAAGCGCTGTTTCAGGCTCAGTTTGTTCAAGCGCCTCAAGAAGCTCAGCTGCCTCCTCAAGCGTAATAGTTCCGTCTTTAAACATGTTTAAAATCTGCACTCTGTCCGTTTCCATAACTAATCTCCTTTAGCTTTTTTTATTAATGCTGTTGCTTCTGAAGCTGATATTTCTTTGCTTTTGAGCCTTTCAAGAATTTCTGAAACAGTTGCGCCTGCTTCCTCATGCCCATCGTTTAAAAGTAGCGATGTAAGAAGTTCGTCGAGCAGCCCCTTAACAGTAGGGTAGGAAAGTGAGAGCGAATTCCCAACATCTTTAAGGTTGCCTCGGCAACGCAGAAAGGTTTCGAGGAATAGCTGCTGCTTGTTGTTCAGCGTGCAATACATACATGGAGCAAACTTGCCTGAAAGCTCTGTTTTGCAGTTGGGGCATTCAAGCTTCGTTATGTTTAGCGTGCTATTACACACAGGGCATGCTGTTGGCGGGTTAAAAGTCACAATAACACCTCCCTCTTTAACTATAATAAGTTAATATTAGATAATGTCAAGAATAAATTTAATATAGTTAAGTTTATTATGCAAAATATAGTTTTGAGCTGCGCATAATAAGCTATTTTTTAAGCGCAGATATTTAATACCCACTCAAATGTGTAAAGTTGAAGTCAGTAATAAGATAGGCTAAAGATGCTTTTACAATAAATGCGCTTGCTAAAGAAATCTGCTTATATAAAATAGGAGCGTGCTTTTTTAAAAAAGAGTAAAAGCCCGCTCAATTAGGAAGGGCGGAAGCCCTAAGGCTCCGCCCCTATTTGCAGGCCTCGCGCATGTTAACGCATGGCCGGGCAAACTATTAAATATATAAACAACAGATTGATATATTCAGCTTAACAAACAAATTTCGATGTATATTGCAGAAATTTAGTATACCCCGAAACAGCCTTTTCGTCAAGCATGGCAGTTTTTACAAATTCAAGTGAT
>CAYWTY010000093.1:0-3970 GCA_964461335.1 uncultured Oscillospiraceae bacterium | reverse complement strand
CTCCATGCTCTTTGCACAGAAGTAGCTTATTGACAAAAGAGTCATTGATGATAGACTCTCATTATTACAAGCTAGCCTTGAGGTATTATGAAAAAACGAGCTATTCTAATTGTTCTTGATAGTGTGGGAATCGGTGCACTTCCAGATGCGGGAGCTTATGGCGATTCTGGTTCGCATACCCTTGGCAATATATATAAATCGCGTGGTTTTCTTGCTCTTCCAAACCTGTTTTCTCTTGGTCTTGCACATATTGAAAACAGTCGTCTTCCCATTCATGATGGTCCGTTAAAGGGCAGCTTCGGCCGTGCAGCTGAACAGACTGCAGCAAAAGATACTACAAGCGGGCATTGGGAAATAGCAGGGCTTCCTATGGAAAAACCGTTTCGTACATACCCAAATGGCTTCCCCCAAAGTTTAATTGCAGAATTTGAACGTTTAATAGGCAGGAAGGTGCTCGGTAACATTGCAGCTTCAGGAACTGAAATTATAATGCATCTTGGGGATGAACATGTGCAAACAGGCTGGCCAATAGTTTATACATCTGCAGATAGTGTTTTCCAAGTTGCTGCACATGAGGAGGTTATACCCCTTGAAGAGCAATATAGAATCTGCGAGATTGCGCGTAGAATGCTTGTTGGTGAGCATCTTGTTGGCCGTGTTATCGCGCGACCTTTCTTAGGCAAAACAGGGGAGTATAGGCGCACTGAAAATCGAAAAGATTATGCTATTGCACCGCCAGGCGACACAATACTTGATGTGCTTGCCAAAAAGGGGTTTGTAACAGTCGGAGTTGGCAAAATTGAAGATATCTTCTATAACCGGGGGATTACAATATCAGACCATACGCGCAATAATAAAGATAGTATCAAAGCAATAAAAAGATTTATTCTTGATGAAACAGTGGATTTTGTTTTTGCTAACCTTGTTGACTTTGATATGCTCTATGGGCATCGTAACGATGTTAATGGGTATGCTTCTGCATTAGAGTTCTTTGATGAGCAATTGCCGGAGATACTTAAAACAATGCAAGCAAATGATATGCTGATAATAACTGCAGACCATGGCTGTGACCCAACAACGGACAGTACTGACCACTCACGAGAATATGTCCCCGTTTTGATTACAGGCCCATCAATGCTAAAGGGTGTTAACCTTGGAACAAGGGATACGTTTTCAGATATTGGAGCCACCATTTTTGAATACTTAAGTGAAGAGAAATGGCCGGTAGGAAGATCATTCCTAAGCATGGTTATTTATAAACAGGCAATCAGTTAATTGGAAATGGATTTATCATCTAGCGGTTTTCGTCTTAGAGTAACATCACCAGCTGAAATTGTATGAACTTCGCCATCTTCTGTACGCAGCAACAGTCTGCCTAAAGAATCAATATCCTCGGCTATACCGTATTGAGTTTTATGCAACCCCGAAACTTCTATATTTTTGCCGAGCGTTGAGCAGAACCTTTTATACTCCTGAAGTAGTTGAGGGAAGTTCCCATCATGTTCACATGCATTATAAATGGGTTCAAGCGTATTTAGCAATTCAGCTGCTATTTGGGAACGGTTCAACACACAGGAACACTCCAAGGCAAGTGATGTTGCAGAATCTGCAAGTTCAGCTGGAAACAAGAGTGTGTTAACATTAAGACCTATTCCAACTATAATTGACTCAAGCGCATCCATATTGCTTTGCATTTCAAGCAAAATACCACAGAATTTCTTTTCAGATATAAGCACATCATTGGGCCACTTTATTAAAGGCGTAAGCCCTAAATTTGACGCGAGCTTATGTATACCAAGCGCAGTAGCAAGCGTAAACAAGGGCGCATAATGTGCTTCAAGTTTGGGTTTTAATACTATACTCATGCAGATATCTTTGCCTGGGTCATTAAACCAACTGCGGCCGAGCCTACCTCGCCCTTTAAGCTGCTCTTGTGCAATAATTACAGTGCCGTGTTTACAGCCGTGATGTAAAAGTTCGCGAGCAAATAGGTTTGTTGAAGCCAGCTTTTCTACAAAAACAAGTTCACAGCCAAGTTTTTCTGTTTTTAGCAATGGTTTTATAAACGCCGGGCGCAGCACTTGGGTATTATCTAAAAGTTTATAACCTTTTCTTGTAACAGCCCCAATATTTAAACCTTCTTTTTGAAGGAATTGTATATGCTTCCATACAGCAGCGCGAGTAATTCCCAATTGTTCGCTGATATGCTCACCGGAAGTGTATTCGCCGACATGTTCATTTAGAATTCGCAATATTGACTCACGCATAACTTCCTCCATACTCAACTCGTTGCTTCATTCATATGCTCAAGCACAAGTTTGGCTATATCATACGTATAGCCCTTGCTAAGAAGATAGCGCAGCAGATATTGGCCGCGCATTTCAGGCTTTCGTTTTTGGAGCTTGGGTGAATATTTCTGCGCTATCAATAATGCGGTTGCAAACTCGGTTTCGTCGCTTATGTTTCCAAGAGTACTTTCGGCTATATCCTGAGTTATGCCATGGTAGAAAAGCTGTTCCAATAATTTCGCTCGACTAAAGGGTTTCGTATTAAGTCTGGTTCGAACGAAATCTTCAGCATATGCAATATCATCTAAATATTTTAATTCCTTAAGCCTGCATATGGCTTGCTCAGCCTGTTCACTTGTATATCCCTCTTTAGTTAAATACCTATTTACTTCGTTTATGGTGCGCTGCCTCAACCCAATATAACAAAATGCAGCCTCTATTGGGGTTTTGCCCTTTTGTTCTTGTGTAAGCCTGGGTTTTTGTTGAAATTTACGCATTTTGTTCAGCTATTGCTCCGGCGTTATAGGTGGCTGTTGGCCTATGTTAGTGTAGCTGCTTAAAAATGCAGTTTCAGCTAAAACAAGGCTAGCTCCAACCTATACAAATATACCATAGAGCAGAGAAGTTTACATAGTTTTCTTTGAAACACTATATCAATTTGTGTTATGCTTTAAGAACAATTTGTTTTTGAGGAATATATGATAAAATTTCGGAAATTCCGCTATGTAGGCTTAGCGCTTGTATTATTGATACCGCTTTTCATCCAAGCAGAAGCTTTTGCCATCACTGGCGATAATAACTCGGATGGCATTATCAGCTATGAGGAAACCGGGGAGCTTGTTGCAATGATTCAAACCCGGTTGCGCGAACTTGACTATTTTCACTTTAAGCCAACAGGGAGCTTCAGGAGTATGACACGAGATGCAGTTATAGCATTCCAGAAGAACCAGGAGCCGGAAAATGGCGCCCATGTAATAGCTGATGGTACAGTTGGGGAGCAAAGTCTTAGGCTGTTGTTTTCAGCAACTGCAGTGCGCTCTCCTATACCACAAAACATAACTATACCTATCGGTAAGCGCCACAGCCCAACACAATCGCGAACAGGAGAATTATTGTCTTGGCAAAAAACTAAGGAAGAATTAATTCAGGGCAATACTTATTTATTAATGGATTATAATACAGGAACTACATTTTCACTTGTGTTTGTAGGCGGAACTGAACATGCGGAAATGGAAAGCCCCTCCCAAGAAGACACTGCTGTGCTAAAGAAAGTATTTGGAGACAGCTTTAGCTTCTTTAAACGCCCAATGCTTATAGAAATACAGGGTGTCTATATCGCATGTTCGTTACAAGGTCACCCCCATGGGGAGGACACAATATCGAATAATGATATGGCAGGACATATTTGCTTATTCTTTTATGAAAGCAGGTCGCATGTAGGGTTATTGCCTGATGAAGAGCATGCTGTAAACATAAGGTTAGCTGCAGGAAGCAATTAATAAGCTTCCCTATGTCGCCATCTTTAGTTGGCGTTACAATCTCTTAAAAAGCTGATACTGATAAGGAAAGGCGGGCATAAAACCCGCCTTTTAAAAATAAGCACGTTAGCCTAAGCACGTACTTTCTTAAGCGGCTCTACACTAAAGATTGGGGTAAGGGAGAAAAATAGAGAAGCATAACGC
>CAYWTY010000092.1:0-4262 GCA_964461335.1 uncultured Oscillospiraceae bacterium | reverse complement strand
ATCGGGGGTTTTCTCTTGCTTCTTTCTGTTACCTATGTAGTGTATCTCAACACATCCATAATTTCTTTTTGCAGTTTCTTGCTTAAACTTTTTAAGACGACATTATATGCATTGTCTATCATGCTTTCTACAACTTCATTCGGTACGAAGCCATCAAAGTAAAGCGAGTTCCAATGCTCTTTGTTCATATAATAGCCGGGTACAATTGAGCTGTACTGCTCACGCAGCGCAAAGCCGAATGCGGGTTCGAGTTTGAGTGTAAATATTGGTCTATTTTCTTTATCACCCCCAAGCATGGCAAACATTTTCCCCTTTATGGTATAGCGAAAAGCATCCCATTCCTGCTTATAATCCTTTTCTACCGCCTTTTTGCTAAGACAATAGCCATCAATCCAGCTGTAATCCATAGGAAAACCTCCGCAATATACTATTTTACTCAGTATATCAACCTGATTCCTGATGTTCAAGGAGTATAGGAGCACCCAAATCGTTTATGATAGCAGATAGCGCTTCGTGATATAATATGCTAAGAAATTCATGATTTTGGAGAATAAATTGTTTATTGCTGATTTTCACATACATTCAAAGTATTCTATGGCTACAAGCAAAGCGTGCGTACCTGAAGTGCTTGATATGGCAGCACGCCAAAAGGGGCTTGCGCTTATAGGCACAGGTGATTTTACACATCCTGCATGGCGCGCTGAGCTTGAAGAAAAGCTTATACCTGCAGAAGAGGGCTTATATATCCTTAAAGATAATCCCTGTATGCACAGTGGCGCTTTAGAAAACAGCGGCAAGACAAGGTTTCTTGTAACAGGAGAAATAAGCAGCATATATAAAAAGAATGGGCGGGTGCGTAAGGTGCATAGCCTGATTTTGCTCCCAAGCCTTAAGGCTGCAAGTACGCTCGCAAAAAAGCTTGAAGCAATTGGCAACATCCATTCCGATGGCAGGCCCATTCTCGGCTTAGACAGCCGCAAACTTTTAGAGCTTACGCTTGATGTTGCTAAAGACGCAATCTTTATTCCTGCACATATCTGGACGCCCCATTTTTCACTATTTGGGGCATATTCCGGCTTTGATAGCATTGAAGAATGTTTTGAGGACCTTACAGAGAATATTTTTGCACTTGAAACAGGGCTCTCTTCAGATCCGCCAATGAATTGGCGGCTTAGTGCGCTTGATAGATTTGCGCTTGTCTCCAACTCAGATGCACATTCTCCAAATAAACTTGCAAGAGAGGCTAACATATTTAATACTGACCTGTCGTATGCCTCTATATATAGAGCGTTGAAGAATCGCAAAACAAAAGAATTTGTAGGCACGATTGAGTTTTTCCCTGAGGAAGGGAAATACCATTGCGATGGCCACAGAAACTGCGGGGTATGCTTTAAACCTGCAGATACTATTAAAGCAGATGGAATCTGCCCAAAATGCGGGAAAAGGCTTACCCTAGGCGTGCTTCACCGAATTGAAGCGCTTGCGGATAGGCCGGAGGGCAGCCTACCTAACCAACCCCAAAGCTTTGAAAACCTAGTTCAGTTAAACGAGGTAATTGCAGCAGCTACCGGGTTTGCAGCTTCTGGCCCAAGAACGGAAAGGGTGCTTAAAAGCTTGGTTGGAGATTTAGGCCCGGAGCTTTATGTGCTGCGCGAAGCATCGCTTAGTGATATTCTAACAAGCGCCGGCCCTTTAGTTGCAGAAGCTATCCGCAGAATTCGGCTTGGAGAATTAAAGATTCAGCCCGGATACGATGGCTTATATGGAAAGATAGATGTTTTGTAAAAATTGCAGGCTATGCCAAGCCCATTAGCAGAAAAAGTTCAGCTGGGAAGTTAGGCTTTCTTATGTAGCTTATTAGGTGCAAAGCCAAATAACGCCTAGTGCAATAAGCACAGAACAGACAAACAGCGCTATAACCCAAGCAGGCAGGAAACAAAAGAGGATTAACGAAGCTGCAATAATAAGAGCAGCTCCACAGATATCCTTTCTGGGCTTCCGCTTGCGGCGGCGAACACATGAATATGCACACGGGTCCTTACACCAGCATACCTTCCAAATAAGCATAGGGTCTCCCTCGCATTAATTTATAGCTTATATATTAATACGGAAAAACTCGAGAGAATGTGCCGGTCACTACTTTCGCGGCTTTAGAATACCTTGGAATATAATGCACTTAAAGGAGGCGGCAAATGAAGCCGATAATCGTTGAACTCAAGGATGTGCGCCTCATTTATCATGACCCTCAAGCTGAAATGCTGGCAATAGATACCCTAAATCTAATTGTGCGGGAAGGTGAGTTCGTTGCTGTAGTCGGCCCATCCGGAAGCGGCAAAACTTCGATGCTCAGCCTTCTTTGCGGGTTGATACCCCCCACATCCGGAACAGTCCGCCTAAAAGGGCAGGAAGTTAAAACCCCAGGGCAGGGGATAGGATATATGCTGCAGCGGGATCATCTTTTGGATTGGCGTGATGTTGAAGGAAATATCCTGCTTGGTCTTGAAGTTAAGCATATTCTTAATGAGCAAACTAAAAGCCGCGCTATTGAGCTGCTTGATAGATATGGACTGCATGAATTTAGAAAGCATTATCCCCGCCAGCTCTCAGGTGGAATGCGCCAGAAGGTCGCGCTTATACGAACACTTGCATTTGAGCCCGACCTACTGCTTTTGGATGAACCCTTTTCTTCGCTGGATTATCAAAGCAGGCTCCGTGTTTCAGATGAAATGCATGGGATAATTAAGGATGAGCATAAGACTGCAATACTTGTTACGCATGACATTGCAGAGGCAATTTCTATGGCAGACAGAGTCATTGTTTTTACGGAAAGACCCGCAAGTGTAAAGCGAGAGCTTGAAATTGAATTGAGCGCCCCTCCTTCGCCTATTTTGCGACGCCAAGCTCCGGAGTTTCGAGGCTATTTTGACCTTATATGGAAGGAGCTTGCTAACAGTGATTAGTCAACAAGAATATAGCATAGAACATAAGAATTATTTAAAGCGCATCAAGCGGCATGCCTCGTTGATTGTAGCCATGCAGTATATATTGCTTATTTCAATATTTGTGTTGTGGGAACTTGCAGCACGCAAGGGGTGGATTGATGCGTTTATAACAAGCAGCCCAAGCCGTGTACTTAAAACAATAATTTCACTTTATAAGAGCAAGTCGTTGTTTGTTCACATCTGGGTCACGCTTTATGAAACTGTTGTGGGGTTTTTGCTCGGAACCTTCCTTGGAACTTCAATTGCTGTAATGCTGTGGTGGAGCCCAACAGCAAACAAGGTGCTCGACCCCTATTTAGTTGTTCTAAACGCGCTCCCTAAAATTGCGCTTGGCCCTATACTTATAGTGTGGATAGGTGCAACTTCAGGCTCAATAATCGCAATGGGGCTATTGGTTTCGCTTGTTGTTACAATACTTACAGTGCTAAGTGGGTTCATGGATATAAGTGAGGAAAAGCAGCAGCTTATGCGAACGCTTGGCGCAACAAAGATGCAGATATTTACTATGGTTGTTTTGCCTGCGTCAATCCCCACTGTTATGGCTGCGTTGAAAATCAGTGTGGGGATGAGCTGGGTTGGAGTAATAGTAGGTGAATACCTTGTTTCAAAAGCAGGGCTCGGCTATTTAATAGTGTATGGCGGCCAGGTATTTCAGCTGGATATTGTTATGGCGAGCATTATTGTGCTTTGTATACTTGCAACACTTATGTACTATATTGTTGCCTATTTTGAAAAACGGATGGTGCGCTGGAAACCACCAAGCGCCCATTAAGCCCAGAGCCAGAAACGGCTGTAAGCGGCTGTTCTTGGACTTTACAGAGGTTCTGCAATCGTCTAAAAATGGAGCAGAACTGCGGAGAATGGCGTCCTGTTACACGCGCTACTACTAACACAAAAAATGCCCCCGTGTAGTGTACCGCCACAATCGAACGCCACGATTCAGACTGCTCGCAAGCAGGATGAGTAAAGGTATTAATAAGGTCATTCGAATGAACTGCCGCAAATGCCAACGCGATATACCTGCAGGGAGCGCATTCTGTAATCACTGCGGCACAAACCAGACCGAGCCCGTCAAGCAATACAAGCGCCGCGGGAATGGGCTTGGGACTGTCTATAAGCGAGGCAAAACATGGACAGCTTACGTGTCGTATTTTGGCAGGGGAAAACGTGAATCAAAAACCAAAGGCGGCTTCCGCACCCGCACTGAAGCGCTGCAGGCTCTGCCTAATATGAGAGATGAGCTTGAGCGCGGAATAAGAG
>CAYWTY010000091.1:0-4411 GCA_964461335.1 uncultured Oscillospiraceae bacterium | reverse complement strand
CCATGACAGCTTTCCTTGCACAGATGTGTAACCTATGTTTGACGCCGCTACAAAAGGCGAAACTCAATATGCCGCATAACCTTGACAAGCGATTCCTGTATATGGTAAGGTTATTAAACTCATTGCGCCGCATCCTGCATCAAAATATTTTGGGGCGGTTCATTCAGTACAAAGCGCAGGCAAATAACCATTTATGGGTTATAGAGCCGGGCCGTATTTGCGGCAGCAGGTTAAGCAAACTGCACCTGTGGGACAGTACTATGTTCCCATAGGTGCATTTTTATTAGTGGGTGCGGATAGTATTATGTTATGGGGGGAGATTTTATGGATGTTAAAAGGGAGCAAGAGTCTATTCAAGTCTCCACACAATGCATTATTGTTAATATTATTCTTTCTGCTTTCAAGCTTTTTGCAGGCTTTTATGCAAATTCTTCAGCAATGGTTTCGGATGCTGCAGAGTCGTTTTCAGATGTGTTCAGCTCACTAATTGTTATTGCAGGCGTTAAGCTTGCAGGCAAGCAGGCTGATAAAGAGCACCCGTATGGCCACGACCGCTTTGAATCAGTTGCTGCAATTATTTTAGCTATACTTGTGTTTGCAACAGGTATAGCAATAGGTCGCTCAGGCGTTCTTAAAATTGTTGCTTCAAAAGATATAGTTCTTGAAGCGCCCGGAGTTTTAGCGCTTATAGCAGCAGTACTTACAATAATAATTAAAGAGGGTATGTACTGGTATGTAAAAGCAAGGGCAAAGCGTATAGAGTCAAGCATACTTATGGCAAGCGCATGGCACCACAGGTCTGACGCCATATCCTCAATAGGTACATTTCTCGGCATACTCGGCAGCCGCTTGGGGCTCCCTGTTCTTGACCCTATTGCAAGCGTAATAACCTGTTTATTCATTTTTAAATCAGCAATAGATATTTTTATAAATGCAATTGGGGGAATGACTGATAAAGCATGTGACGATTCATTTGTTGAACAAATGCATGCTTTTATATTAGAGCAGCCTTTTGTGCTTACTGTTGACCAAATTAAAACAAGGCGCTTTGGGGATAGGGTATATGTGGATATTGAAATAGGGGTAAATAAGGATGCCACATTAGAAGAAGCGCACAGTATAGCACACCAAGTGCATGATGCGCTTGAGGCGGAGTTTAAAAAGGTTAAGCATTGCATGGTGCATATAAACCCTGCTGTGCCAGAAGCTGAAGTGTAGAAAAGGCTGAAAGTTAGGTTGTTCTAAGCTGCTATTATTGCGCTATACAAATCTCTTTGCAAAGCCTATTTAATATAGTCTTTGTATGATAGAATTTATCATGCTTTGTTAGGGCAGCGCACTTTCCATATCGTATATAAGATTACTCCATGGAGAAAGTTTATGAAAAGAATATTGGCGCAAATCAAGTGCCCGGGTTGCGGGCAAGGGTTAACTTTTGACATAGCTACGCAAACAAATATATGTGAGCATTGCAATAAATCCATTTTAATAAACCCAGGAATAGAAATCGGCGAAGAAGATACAGTGTCGGATTGCCCGAATTGCGGCGGAAGAATGGAATTTGATATAAGCAGCCAAAAGGCAAAATGCGCATATTGTGATAGTGAATTTCATGTGCTCCAAATAGATGATGCGCTAAAAGAAGAAATAGAAGCAATCACCCCATTTAGCGTTACAAAAGAAGCCTGCCAAACAGCCTTTGTAGAATGGCTTGCACAAGGGGATTTTTGCCCGAATGATATATACGATAAAACGCACTCAATAGAAGTAATTGGCGCTTACGCACCTATGTATATATTTAATATAAATTATAAAGTCGATTGGTCAGCTTCAATAGGGTATAACCGTATAGAAAAATATATGGAAATGAATAAAGACGGCAAGCTAGAAAACCGCACGCGCACAGTAACGGATTGGCGGCCGCATTCAGATAGTTTTCGAGGCTCTGCATCTAAGAGTGCAATCGCATCCGCCTTTTTGCGCAACCCCCCATGGGCTGAGTTTGTTTTAGCTTGTGAAGTAATGTCATTTGGGGAGCCGCTTGAGTATGATGAGCGATATTTGGCAGGGTTTACGCAAATGCCCTTGAGCTTCTCTAAAGACGATGCTTATGAGGCTATAATTAAACCTAAGCTTGAAGCACATATGCAGTATGAAGTAGATGAAATAAAATTGGGGGATAAAAAGCGGGATGTGCATTGGAGCGCGCAATATAGTATAAAAAACTGGCATTTAATCTATTGGCCGCTTTGGCTTATTAAGTACCATTACAATAACTCTGAATACGCATTTGTAGCAAATGGCTCTAAAGCTGATGAAGTGCGGGGTTCAAAGCCTAACGATAAATCAACCCTTGCAAAAAGCAGACGGATTTTCTACATTGCATTTGGGCTTTCAGCCCTTACGCTTCTGCTCCTCTTTGCGGGTATGCCCAAAAAAGAGCCTGAACTCTTCTTTTGCGCTTTGTTAGTTTCTTTAAGTCTGTTTATAGTTGGTTACTCTGTGCGCAATAAAACCTTGAAAGAAAACTCAAATTTTAAGTTTGAAAGGCAGCAGGCTGTACTTAATAATATAAACGGCTTTTTTAGCAAGCAGCAGCCGCAAGAATGGGGTTCCCCTGTAACAGATGCACAATTGCAGGCTGCAGAAGGCCTAAAAGGAGAAGGAGAAACCCAAGCTGCCAATTCTAGTAAAGCGCAAAAGAAGTTCCAATGGGCATCGCTTAAAAAAACACCTGGCAAACTTGCATTGCTGCTTGCCGGAGGTGCGGCAATTCTATTTTTGCTTATAGGAGTTCTTGTTTCACCTAAAAAAGACAGTGTAATAAGCGCAGCGCCAAATAGCAGCACTCCCCCTATGACTGCAGTTGATGAAACAGAGGGTGATTTTTACGGATTTATGCTAAATGATGAACCTGTAAGCGATATACCCGAAGGCGAAGACTTTTTGCATGTGTTTTCGGATGAAAGGAAGAATGAGCTTGGCGCAGTAATAAGTTTTGCAACAGCAATGGGCAATTTTAATAGTGAAGCTAATCTTTCACAAAGCGAATATATAGATTTGGCTATATTATGCTGCGCGGGCAGCAAATTGTATAAAGATGTAGGGTATAACAATTTCTTTGTTGATGAGGCGAAAGTTAAAGCTGTGCTGAGGGATTTATTTAATGCAGGTGGCATTGCGCTTAGCTCAAGCGAAAACTTTATTTATAAAGACTTTGGCTTTTATGGGCAAATATCCGAAGTAAAGCAGTATTTAGCCATACCCACGAAAATCTGCAGATATACGGGCAGCCAAGGCGGCGAATATTATGATTTAGCATTTGACGCTTATGAAATCGACAGTTTCAGCACAGGCGCAAAAGTGAATTGGAACGATAAATACTACGGTTTTGCTGAGCTTTTTAAGCTTAACCGCAATTTATACATATCCGCACTTAAGGTTCAAGCTGAAGATGTGAATAGCGAAGAATATAAAGCAGCCGAAAATGCACAACTGCTATATGAAAAAGCTATGGACTTAGTTCTGCTTGGCGAATACGATGAGGCAATCCCTTTGCTTGTTGAGGTGTTGGAACACGATGCAGCGCATAGCGAAGCGCAAAACCTCCTTAACGAGTGCAGAATTAAAATAGGGGAGGAAATGGCAGCTGAAGGTGATTTTGAGGCTGCACTAAAAGAGTTCCAAGCTGCAGAAGGTGCAGAGAAAGCTTCGAGCAGGCTTACGCAACACCTTTCTAAAAGAGCGGATGCATGTTTTGCTAATGGTGATTATTCGGAGGCCTTATTCTTTTATGAGTGGGCGCTAAGCTATGCGCAAGAAGACCAAGAAGCGCAAGCAGGGCTTAATGCATGTGTAGCTACGCTTCCATGGTTAGAGGCATTGCAGGGGAGCTGGTACGTATGGCCATTTGCCAATGTAGCAGGTGTTTCTCAAGAGCAATATGAAAACCAGCTGCATTTGCGTGTGCTGCATATTTATGGCTCAAGCGTGTATTATGATTCTATTAAGGCAAGGAGCTGGGAATGGTTCGCTGAGGGAACCTTGAGCAGGCAAATAAATTATATTGTGCCTGTTAAAATCGGCGTGATGGGCTATGATTATGCAGAAGATTGCCCAATAATACAATATCTTTCCGGCGGGTACTCAAAAATTACACATGCTGACAATGGGTTTGCCATTATGCCGCCTACAAGCGGAGCAGGGGATAGCTCCGGCCCTATGCTGCCTTGGCAGCATGGCGACATATATGCAAAGGTTCCTGAAAGCTTACAGTTACGGGCAATAGCAAGCGCTTCGTAAACCATCTTTGTATTTTGGGAAAGCCATTTTCAATGAGGTTTTTTTAAGCTATACAAAAGGGGCTGTAGCAGTAACACCCCATTAAAAGTCAAGAAAACGAGCCAAGACA
>CAYWTY010000090.1:0-4423 GCA_964461335.1 uncultured Oscillospiraceae bacterium | reverse complement strand
AATCCCCCTTGCTTTTACGCTTGGCCCCCTGTTGACAAGCTGACCTGCAACAAGTAACATAAAGAGCGTTGTACGCGTATTTGTAGCTATTAGTATACCATTATCTTAAGCGAAGGGAAATGTTAAAAATTGAATGTGCCTGCTTTTTTGATATATGTCTTTGTGACATCGTTCACACCTGGCCCAAATAATATTTTAGCTATGAATAATGCGCGAAATGTAGGCTTTAAAAAAAGCATGGCATTTAATTCAGGCGTTAGCGCAGGCTTTACTGCTGTAATGCTTGTTAGCACGCTTTTTGCAAGCATGATATATGCGATTATCCCAAAGCTTAAGCCATATATGCTAATACTCGGTGCAGCGTATATGCTCTACCTTGCATATAAAACCCTTAAGGGCGGCTCAGGCAAAGAAGACGATGGGAAGCCACAACAGTCGTTTGTTACGGGTATGCTCTTCCAGTTTGTTAACCCAAAGGGCATAATCTACGGCATAACAGTTGCCTCTGCATATATTATCCCAAACTATTCCTCGCCTTTTGCAGTGCTTGGGCTTGCAATATTTTTAGGGATAGTCGCGTTAATGAGCACCACAAGCTGGTCCTTATTCGGCACTGCCTTTAAAAAGCTTTTTGTATCACACGCAAAGTTTATAAATATACTCATGGCGCTGCTTTTGGTATATTGTGCTGTTGCGCTGTTTCTCTAAGGCATGCTTAAGCCTCTAAGCTGCTTCTTAAACCCGTTATTTTAAATAAAAGTTAATAAAATCGCCTTTACAACGCCTTAACAGGGCGTTGTTTTTACGCAATTTGAAGATTGTTGTTATAAGCTTTATAGCATTGGAAACACTTAAGATGCAACCTATTAAAATTCGGTGCGTATAAAGGAGGGAGAGTATGGAACGTAAAGGAGCAAGAGGCGCTGCGCTTCTTGCATCTGTAAACGGTTTCTTAAAAAAGAGAGGCTTTTATGTTGTGCTTGGTCTTTGCGTGCTCTGTGTGGGGATTGCTGCCTTAGCTGCGCTTAAGCCTAAGCAGGATGCAGCGAAAGAGGAGCCTCAGCAAGCAGAAAGCGCTGCCTCAACAGAGGATGAGCATCTAAATGAAGCTATTGCTGAACAAAAGCCGCCTCAAGAAGCTTCAGTTGAGGAAACAAGCAAGCCTGTACTTGCAGTTGAAGAAGAAGCAAAACCAAAGGAAGAAAAACCTAAGGAGCCAAAAACAGAGAATAAAGCTGCATCACCTGTAAAAGGGAAAGTAATTTGGGGCTTTGCTGTAAAGGAGCTGCTGTATTCAAAAACACTTGAACAGTGGACAACGCACGAAGGTGTTGATTTAGCTGCAAAGCTTGGCGAGGAGGTACATGCAATAAAAGCTGGGACTGTTAAAAGCGTTTCTACGGATGATGCGCTTGGGGTCATGGTTAAAGTTGACCATGGCGGCGGGCTTGTAAGCGTATATGCTAATTTAGAGGAAGGGCCTAAGGTAAAAGAAGGCCTGCGTATTGATGCAGGCGCAGTTGTAGGGAAGGTGGGGGAGAGTGCAGTTAGCGAGTGCTGCCTTGAGCCGCATCTCCACTTTGCGCTTTATAAAGATGACGAGCCTGTAAACCCTGCCAAGTACGTGCTTTTAACAAGCTGAGTATTATAAATACTGTATGAATTTTCCTGTTTTTTTGGCATGTTTGCAAAAAGTGCTGTATAATTCTTTTTAGATACAGCCAACCCTAAGACTTATACATATCCGCTTCGCTCAAGCTATTTTAAATATTTGGCGGAGTAATAGCTAAATTGTTTTGGAGGTATAAAATGAACAAAAAGCTCACAAGTCGCCTGCTTGCGTTAGCGCTTGCAGTAGTAACCCTACTCGTATTTGCAGCACCTGCGCTTGCTTCTTCTAAAGTGTATGCAACAACTGCACTAAACGTAAGAAGCGGCCCAGGCACAAAGTACAGCATCCTTGGCTATTTGAACGAGAACCAGGTGGTTACAAAGCTCGGCACATCCGGGAAGTGGACTAAAATAGAGTTTGGCGGCGGTACAGCCTATGCTTACAGCTCCTACCTCAAGCCGTCCTCATCCTCAGGCACAGGCACAGGCACAGGCACAGGCACAGGTGCTGCAGGTTCTCTGTATGTAACAGGTAATGTCAATGTAAGAAGCGGCCCAGGCACTGGCTATACAAAGCTTGGCGAGCTTAACAAGGGCGAGCTTGTGCAAAGAGTCGGCGAAACAGGCACATGGAGCATTATTAACTGGGGTTCAGGCACAGCGTATGTAAGCTCCTCTTATTTAGCAGTATACGGCTCTTCACAGCCGCAGCAGCCAGGTTCAACAAGTACGCTTTATGCAACAACAGGCGTAAATGTGCGAAAAGGCCCGAGTACTAAATACGCAATAGTCGGCGAGCTTGTTAAGGGCGAGGGCGTTTCAGTAACCGGTTCCTCGGGCTTGTGGACACAGGTAGTTTATAAGGGCAGCACAGCCTATGTTTATACAAAATACTTAAGCTCAAAGGGGCAGACGCAAACCCAAACAATGCTTTATGCACGCGTTGCAACAGAGCTGCGCTCAGGCCCGAGCAATTCAAGCTATATTTTAGGCTACCTTAGCGCAGGGCAAAGCGTTGTTTACCTTGGGCTTATAGATAGCACATGGTATAAGGTTCAGTATGGCTCATACATTGCCTATGTGTATGGCCCGAATATGCAGGCTAACCAGCCGGTAACAACACCAACAAGCGGAACAGTTTATGCAACAAGCAGCGCGCCTGTATATATTTCCGCAAACACATCTTCTCAAATGCTCGGCTATCTCTATGCAGGAGAAAGCGCGCCCCTAATTAGCTCACTAAGCTCAAGCTGGACAATTATAAATTACAGGGGAACGCCTGGCTATGTTTCAAGCAGCCGCATAACGCTTACACCGGGTGCAGGCGCTAATAATATGACATCCTACAACCGCTACCTTTACAGCAGGGCGGATTATGTCTACTGTTATTCAGCACCAATTGAGCAAAACAGTTATAGGCTCGGTTATTTGGATAGGGGCGAGGCAGTCTGGGCTATGGCAGGCAATGGCACTTGGGTGCAGGTGCTTATAAACAACACAGTAATGTTTGTGCCTGCTGTAAATCTCTATGACTACGGGTACTCCAACAGCACAGATTATTCAACAGGAACAACCGTCTATGTAAACGAATATGGCGGCTCACCTGCATATGCGGACCTTAGCAAAAGCCCGTATAAAGTACCGGGCGAAATTGAAGGCTTCGGCAAAATACCCTTTGGTACAAAGCTTATTGTAGGCCAGCAGCATGGGTCGCTTTTATACGTATTCTGGGTTGATAACCGTTCTGGCAAGCCTGCAGCAACATTAAACGCATATGTTGATATGGCTGCAGTTAAGCGTTAAACATTTAGTTAAAGCCAAAGTACAGTTAAGGCGGCATATGCCGCCTTAACTATGGCACTTGTAAAATAAAGCTAAACCGCATATCATTGCATAGAGCATTTTGCAGGGGGTTTTCCAAATGAGCATTTTTATTGCGCTTTTGCTTGGGGTTGTACAGGGGTTGTGCGAGTTTTTGCCTATTTCAAGCTCAGGGCACCTTGTGCTCCTACATAATATCTTCGGCATAAATGAAGGCGCGCTCTTCTTTTCGATAATGCTTCATATAGGCACGCTTATTGCTGTGTTTGCTGTATATCATAGTGAAATTTGGGCGCTTATAAAAAGGCCGTTTCAAAAGAAAACAGGCATGCTTTTAGCTGCGCTTGTACCAACTGTAATAATTGCGTTTGCGTTTAAAGGTTTTTTTGAGGATTCTTACTCAGGCAAATATCTTGGTGCAGGCTTTATGCTTACAGCCTGCCTTTTATTGCTTTTACAGAGGATGAGCTCAGGGAAAAAGACAATAGAAGCAATGGCTCTCAAGGATGCGCTTATAATAGGGCTTTTTCAAGGTGTTGCAATTTTACCCGGGGTTTCAAGAAGCGGGGCAACAATAACAGGCGGCGCAATTATGGGGCTTGAAAGAAGCGAAGCAGCAGAGTTTTCGTTCCTGCTTTCAATACCTGCAATACTTGGCTCTGTTGTTTTTGAGCTTCCAGAGCTTGCAGAAGGCGGGTTAAAGCAAATCAACTTCCTATATGTGCTTATAGGAATGGCAGCAGCAGCTATTTCAGGCTTTTTTGCAATTCGCTTTATGCTTAAGGTAATTAAGAGCAGGCGGCTTTGGCCATTTAGTTTATATGTGGGTGCGCTTGGCCTTCTCATACTTTTAGACCAACTTATTTTTAACGCATTCTTTGCGTAAGACGCTGTTGAGATACACTACATAGGTAACAGAAAGAAGCAAGAGAAAATCCCCGATTTGGTATAATTGGAATCACAACAGCCAATTAGACAAAGGAGGGAATAT
>CAYWTY010000089.1:0-4558 GCA_964461335.1 uncultured Oscillospiraceae bacterium | reverse complement strand
AGCTCCCCGTTGCTCTTGGTCTACCGCTCTACCCCAACTATTGACATAGAGCCCTTTTTAGAGGCATTACTTATACAAAGGGAAGTTTTCGCAAAGTGAAAGCACCTTGCTTCTGACATGATTTATTGCCTTTTCGCCTTCGTTTATAACCTCTGCAATCAAAGTGCTGATAAACTGCATTTCTTTTTGCTTCATACCTCGTGTTGTAACAGCCGGGGTTCCAATACGTATTCCGCTTGTAACAAATGGGCTAAGTTTTTCGAACGGGATTGTGTTCTTGTTAACTGTTATATGAGCCAAATCAAGCAGGCTTTCAGTCTCTTTACCTGTGCGCCCCTTGTTTGTTAAATCCACAAGCAGCAGATGGTTATCGGTTCCGCCTGAAACTATGCGCACGCCGTTTTCTGAAAGCGCATCACCCAAGGCTTTCGCATTATCGACTATTTGCTGCTGATATGTCTTGAATGAAGGCTGCATTGCTTCTAAAAACCCCACAGCCTTGGCTGCAATTATATGCATTAAGGGGCCGCCCTGTGTACCGGGGAAAATTCCTTTATCAATAGACTTAGCTAATTCTTTTGTGCAGAGTATCAAGCCCCCGCGCGGACCGCGCAGTGTTTTATGCGTAGTTGAAGTAATTACATCAGCATACGGAACTGGGCTCATATGTATACCCGCAGCAACAAGGCCTGCAATATGAGCCATATCAACCATAAAGTATGCGCCTGCAGATTTCGCTATTTTGCCTATTCGCGCAAAATCAATAGCACGCGTATATGCACTTGCACCGGCAATAATCATTTTGGGTTTGTGCTCTTCTGCAAGCCGTTCAAGCTCATTGTAATCGAGCTGCTCGGTTTCCTTATCTACGCCGTAGGGAACAAAGTTAAAGTATTTTCCGCTTACGTTAACAGGGCTGCCATGCGTTAAATGGCCGCCATGAGAAAGATTCATGCCAAGAACAGTATCGCCTGGTTTCAACAGTGCAAAATAAACAGCAAAGTTTGCTTGCGCTCCGGAATGGGGTTGAACATTTGCATGCTCTGCACCAAAAAGTTGCTTCGCACGTTCGCGTGCAAGCTCTTCAACAATGTCTACATATTTGCAGCCTCCGTAATACCGCTTACCAGGGTATCCTTCGGCATACTTGTTAACAAGGTGACTCCCCATCACTGCCATAACTGCTTCCGATACAAAGTTTTCGGAAGCAATTAGTTCCAAATGGTCCCGCTGCCGCCCAAGTTCAAGCTCCATTGCTTCAGCAGTTTCAGGGTCTACTGCGCGAATTAAATCGAATTGTACCATCAAAATGCTCCTTTTATAAATGATGCCATATGCCAGCTTACGCCGCTTGCTTTATGCTTAAGGCCGCCTGCAAACTATTATACAGGAAACCTTTCCTTGGTTCAACTTCATGTATATCACTTGCATGTATATACATTATTTGCCTCTCTCACAAAACAATGGCTATGTAGAATGCGTCTATTTATCACTACATCCGAAAGTGTTCAAGCGTTCAACTAATTTACTTTTCATTTCATGGGCATTATTAAGCTTTGTGCGCTCTTCTTCAATTATTTTTGTTGGTGCTCCAGCTAAAAACCCTGGGTTTCCCAGTTTTGTTTCATACCGACTAATCTCTGCATCAATCTTCTCAACCTCTTTTAAAACACGTTCACGTTCTTTACCAATATCAATTAGCTGTTCAAGGGGGATAATCGCCTCTGCTATAGGACAAAATGCAGATACTGCATTTTTAGGAACTGCATCCCTATCGTTTTGGAACGAAACTTCTCCCAATCCGGCCAGCTTGTTAAGATAAACCGAAGCAATACTCAACACCTGCTCCATTCCAGGCTTAGGTATAATTATTGCACTAATGCGCTTAGCTGGCGAAACATTCATTTCTGCACGAAGGTTGCGAATGGCTCGCGTAAGCTCCATTACTGCTTCCATATATGTTGCGTCTTTTGAAAATTCGAATTCGGTTTTTGCTTTAGGCCAACCTGAACACATAATCGTTTCGGGAGAATCCGGAAGATGCATAAAGACTTCCTCTGTAATAAAAGGCATAAATGGATGTAGCAGTTTCATTGAATCACTAAGCACCTTTACGAGTACAGCTTTAGTATGCAGACTTTCAGCCTCATTCCCGCTGTAAATGCGTGGTTTGGCCATCTCAATATACCAATCGCAGAATTCGGACCATACAAAATCATATATCTTTTGTGCTGCAAGTCCAAGTTCAAAACCATCAAGATTATCAGTAACTTCTCTGATAATCGTATTTAAGCGGTATAAAATCCATTTATCGGAGATATCAAAACACGATGGGTTAAGTGCAGGGAGTTCACTTCCTTCAACATTCATCAATACGAAACGCGCCGCATTATAGATTTTGTTGCAAAAGTTTCTAGCAGCTTCAACCTTCTCCCAGTAAAATCGCATATCATTCCCTGCGGAATTTCCTGCTAACAGGCTGAAGCGAAGGGAATCCGCCCCATGCTTTTCAATCACTTCTAGCGGGTCAATCCCATTCCCCAGTGATTTTGACATTTTCCGCCCTAAGCCATCCCGTACAATTCCATGAACAAACACCGTATCAAAAGGCTTTTGTTGCATTGTATCCAACCCAAATACAATCATCCTGGCAACCCAGAAGAAGATAATATCATAACCTGTTACAAGAGTAGATGTTGGGTAGAAGTATTCGAGCTCAGGTGTATTGTCAGGATATCCCAGAGTCGAAAACGGCCACATTCCACTACTGAACCAAGTATCCAGCACATCTTCATCCTGGCGCAGCTGTGTGCTGCCACATTTTGTGCAATGCTCAGGTGCAGGCACTTGTGCAATTGTTTCGCCGCAATCATCACAATAGTATGCAGGAATGCGGTGTCCCCACCAAAGCTGGCGTGATATACACCAATCGCGGATATTCTCCATCCAATTGAAATAGGTTTTCTCAAAGCGTTTTGGCACAAACCGAATACTTCCGTTTTTAACAGCCAGAAGTGCCGGCTTGGCAAGGGGCTTCATATCCACAAACCATTGTTTGCTGACAAGCGGCTCGATATTTGTGCTGCAACGATAGCAAGAGCCAACATTATGCTTATAGGGAACAACCTCAACTAAGGCACCTGCATCTTTAAGATCTGCTATAAATCTATCCCTGCATTCAAGTGTCGTTAGCCCTTCATATGTTCCGCCAAGTTCATTTATATGGCCATCATCTGTAAACACTCGAAGTATCGGCACTCCGGTCCTTTGGCTAACTTCAAAATCGTTTGGGTCGTGGCCAGGCGTTATTTTTACTGCGCCTGTTCCGAACTCCATTTCAACGTATTCGTCAGCAACAATAGGAATCTCTCTTCCTACTACAGGGATAAGTACTTTCTTACCAACGATATCTTTATATCTTTCATCCAGAGGGTGTACAGCCACTGCTGTATCTGCCAATATAGTTTCGGGGCGAGTAGTTGCAACAACAATGGAATAAGAATTATCAGGCGCATCATAGCGTACATGCCAAAGATTACTCTGCTGCTCAGAATACTCAACCTCAGCATCTGAGAGCGCAGTTTTACAATCGGGGCACCAATTGATTATACGATCACCGCGATAAATAAGCCCTTTATTATACAGCTCAATAAAGACTTTCAAAACAGCTCTATTACAGCCTTCATCCATTGTGAAACGTTCGCGTTCCCAATCACACGAAGACCCAAGCTTTTTTAGTTGATTAACAATCTGCCCCCCATACAATCGGCGCCATTCCCATGCTCGCTCAATAAAAGCATCCCTGCCGATATCTTGCTTGGTCAAGCCTTCTTTTGCCATTTGCTCAACAATTTTTACTTCAGTTGCAATTGAAGCATGGTCTGTACCCGGCAGCCACAATGTTTCATAGCCAGACATCCGCTTATAACGTATAAGCACATCCTGCAATGTGTTATCCAAAGCATGGCCCATGTGCAGTTGGCCTGTTATATTGGGCGGGGGTATTACAATACAATACGGTTGTTTTTCCGAGTTAGGGACTGCATGGAAATACCTGTTTTCCTCCCACCTCTTATATAAGCGTGTTTCTACAGCACTGTGATCATAGGTTTTTTCAATATTCATGGCTACCTCCATATATTTTAATACAGACAAACAAAAAGCGCATTCGTTCAAAGGACGAATGCGCTCGCGGTACCACCTTTGTTGAATATGTTTATTCATATCCCACTTGGACACTTTTATCGCTGTGTATGCGTGCAGGTTACTTAAGTTCACACCGCATTGCTCAAAAGCGACATTCCGCTCCTTCTGACCTGGCGGCTCTTTCAGCCTTTGAAGCCACCTCTCTGCCGGCAAATAGGAACATACTCCTCTTAATCATCGCAACATATACAATTATGCTAAAGTATAGCCCCCGAAGCTGCAGAATGTCAAGTGCAAGAAGAGTTTGATAGGCTAAACAACATACAACAAGTTTTTTGCGCCAAAATTTCGCTTGTTACAAATCACGACCACCCCTCCAAGGGGTGGTTTGCTCTAGGGCTATAAGCCCAAG
>CAYWTY010000088.1:0-4699 GCA_964461335.1 uncultured Oscillospiraceae bacterium | reverse complement strand
TTTACTTACTCTATTGTATCCCATCGGGAAACACAAATGCAATAATATTCTGAAAAGACTTGACAGTATCTTAATAGGATACTATAATAATTGCAAGTTACGTCGTGCATTGCCAGAGGCATCTACAGCATTGCTAGGCTATATGCTTAGCCCGAATGCTTATATTTTACAACAACAGTTTCCAAGTGGGAAACAGAATCGAGGTTGGAAATGGCAGGAATAATAATTTGTTTTGTTTTCCCGGGTATTTTAATAGGATTTATGGTTAGCCAGGCTCTAAATGCAGCAAGAAAAAAGGCACAGCTTTTAGAAAAAAGGCGTGCCCTAAAAGAACGAAACAGTCTCTTTATTTATGATTTAAGGAGCGACCAAGCAGCATAAACGCTAAGCTTACTTCATAACTTTATTTGCAATTGTATTATCAACCAGTTTTTCAAATGGCACTGGAGCTTTTAGCTCACCTGCAGAATCTATTATAGTGAGCAACCTTTTATAGTCTTCCTCATACATAACAGGTTCAGCCTTCCAGGAATCATTTGCGCGATAGTTGCGAGCAACTGAGGTTAGCACTTCAATGCTTGCATCAGGGAAAAACGGCATCATGGCTTTAGCGACTTCTTCATCAGCAGCAGTAGCAACCCACTTTTGAGCGCGATATATTGCTCGTAGGAATTTCTCAATTAAAGCAGGGTCATCCTTGAGCTTGCTTTGGCTAACCATATAAGTCGTGTAGGGTACATCACCAGAAGCTTTTCCAACACTTGCGACTATATACCCTTTGCTATTCATTTCAAATAATGATGCGACGGGTTCAAAAAGTGTAACATAATCACCAGTACCACTTTCAAAAGCGCCACCCATCAAATTGAATTGAATATTGTCAAGCACTTCAAGGTCTACGCCAGGCTCAAGCCCGTGCTGCCTGAGGACATATTGAAGTGTCATCATAGGCATCCCGCCCCTTCGGCCGCCTATAATTGTTGTGCCCTTAAGACTCTCCCACGTAAACTCTGGTTCAGGTTTACGACCCATTAGAAAAGACCCATCGCATTGAGTAAGCTGGCCGATAATTATCGGGTGATCCTCTTTACCTTCATTTATAACATAGATTCCTGTTTCCGGGCCCATTAGCCCGATATCCGCTTGGCCTGCTAGCAGCGCTGTCATTGTTTTGTCAGAACCGCCGCCAGTCGTGATTTCGATTGATAAGCCTTCTTCCTCGAAAAACCCTTTAGATATAGCAACATACTGCGGAGCATAGAAAACAGAGCGCGTTACCTCGTTTAGTTGGACAACTCTGAGGGCTTCTTCCTTTTTGCAGCTACTGAGCAAGCAGCATAATAGAGCAAATAGAACAAGTATAGCAATGAACCTTTTCATGCAGATTAACCTCCCATATTCACAGAAAATATGACTATGGTTATGGTATGCGCTGTAACTGGTTTGCGTGATTGTTCTTGAAGTTTAGAAACGGAATGCGCTTTCGCATTTGTATGGAAAAAAGAGCTGCAAGAAGAAGTTTCAGCATATCAAGCGGCAAAAAGATTAGCGTTAAATATATAGCCTTAGAAAACGAAAGCTTTGTATTTAAATGTACGGATGAAATAGCAGCCATATAAATAACACCACAAAGTTGAAGCAAAAGTATTAGGAAGATGCTTAACAGTGCAAAAAGCATATACTTGTGTTTAAACAGAGTTTTATTGTAAAGGATACTCATGAGCGGCGCGCAGAATAAAAATGCAAGTAGATAACCAAATGTTGGGTCAAAGATATAACCTATCCCGCCCCCATGTGCAAATATCGGTATTCCCATTAGCCCAAGAAGCAAATATGCTGCTTGCGACAAAAATGCTTCTCGCATAGGGAGCAGCATCCCTGCCAAAAAGACAAACCCGGTTTGCAGCGTCATTGGGACTGGATATGGAGCAATTGGTATCTTAATAAAAGCACCAAGCGCAGTAAGCGATGTCAACAATGCACTAAACATCATAAGCCGAAGCCTGTCACCCATACTATACCTCTCAAATGTAAACCTGCAAATATAATAAGTTTACAAGCAAATAAGGCAAATAGCAAGTTTATATGTTATTTAAATGTTGCATATCAGCAGATTTGAAGTAGAATATAGAATAGTGTGTTTTTCCTGAACATGCGTAATACCCATAAGGAAGGTACTATGTTGCTCGATTTTAAACCAATTCTAATTGAAGATAAGCAGGCAATTGACTCATTTATTAAACCACATGGTTTTGACTGTTCTGAGTTTACTTTTACAAATGTTATTATCTGGGGTCAGGATGAAAAGATTAAATGGGCGCAAACAGATGATGCACTTTATGTATTATTGAAGTTTGGCGGACATCCTGCATTTATGTTCCCGCCTATTCCACGGGATCTTTCCTGTGATTATTATAAAATAGTCGATGCTGCCTGTAACTATTTCAGCATGAATGGATTAAACCCATATTTTAGATCTATAAGCGGACCATTTATATCACTCTTTAAAAAGAACTTCCCTCAGCTATCGCTGCTGCCAAACCGAAACACGTTTGATTATGTGTACGCAACTCAGGATTTAATCGAACTCAAGGGGAGGAAGTATCACTCAAAGCGCAACCATATCAACCAATTCAGCACCCAGTATAACTATACTTACAAGCAACTGACCTCAGACATGGCACAAGAGTGCATGGAGCTGTATTTAAGCTGGCTGGAAGAAAAGGATATTAATGAACCTGGGATAGTGGGCGAAATGAAGGCTATCCGATTTTTGCTACCCAACCTTGAACGCTTGGGGGTCTTAGGTGGAAGTATTTATGTTGGTGATAAATTAATTGCCTTCTCAATTGGAGAAAAGATTAGGGAGGATATGGCGCTCATTCATATTGAAAAAGCTGATACATCGTATGCAGGGCTTTATGCTGTAATAAACCAGCAGTTTGCATTGCATGCGTGGGCGGATATGGCCTATATCAATAGGGAAGAAGATATGGGGATACCAGGAATGCGCAAAGCAAAGCTATCCTATCAACCTGTTCGAATGGTTGAGAAGTTCGATGCAATCTGGCGGCCATAGCAATTGCTTTGTTGCTGCTTAAAAGTGACTGTTTATTGCGATGAGTAGTAGTTTTTAAAAACAGCCTATGTATTGCTTTTATGTATGTTTTAATGTAAGATAATTTAGCGCAAAACTTTTGTTAAGCGCAAGGTACGGAGAAGTCGCCTAGTTTGGTCGAGGGCGCGCGACTGGAAATCGCGTAAACCGCAAAACGGTTTCGAGAGTTCGAATCTCTCCTTCTCCGCCATATAAGCAATCAAGCAAGGAGCAATGCATGAAAGTACGCATAGTCGCAGACTCTGCTGCAGATACGCTGGAGCTAATCGGGACCGACTTCGCCTCAGTACCCCTAAAAATCATCACATCACATAAGGAGTATGTAGATGATGAAACTCTGGATGTTGAGCAGATGGTAGAGGATTTAAGGCAATACAGCGGTAAGTCTTCAACTTCCTGCCCAAGTGTTGGCGAATGGTTGGAAGCCTTCGCTGATGCTAATAGAGTATACTGCGTTACAATTACCAGCGCGCTTTCTGGCACCTATAATTCAGCCCGTTTAGCCAAGCAGGAATATGAAGCCCAGTATCCGGAACGCAAGGTTTTTGTAATCGACTCGCTTTCCGCAGGGCCGGAAGAGCGCTTGATTATCGAAAAGCTTCAAGAGCTGATTGCGCTTCGTCATACTCACCAAGAAATTTGTGATGCAATTACGGATTATCAGCGGCACACTTGCTTGTTCTTTATGTTGGAATCTTTGAGGAATCTCGCCAACAATGGGCGCGTTAATTCGCTTGTTGCCAAAGCAGCCGGTCTTTTGGGCGTGCGTATGGTAGGCAAAGCCAGCGATCAAGGTATGTTGGAGCTGCTGGACAAATGTCGCGGCGAAAAGCGTGCCTTGGCAGCTCTCATCAACCGCATAAATGCAATGCGGCAGACAGTTCACAAGGTTTTCATCGGGCACTGCTGCAATGAACATGCGGCATCGAAGTTGAAGGAAATGATTCTTCAGGAGTTTTCTTCAGCAAAGGTCGAACTCTACAAGCTCCGCGGGTTGTGCAGCTTCTATGCGGAAAAGGGCGGGCTTATGATTGGGCTCGAGGCTTCACCTGCGTAGCCCGCAATTACCTTTGCATTTGTCGTAGGAAATGTGCCTATATCACATAAACAACTTTTGGGTTTAGTTCCTTTACCCTTTTAATGCCTTGCTCACCGCTTTACACACCTATTAAGTAATAGCCTGAGGTTTTTAGAATTTGGCAGGTAATATCAACGAAACCTCTATTATCAGCTATCACAACAATCGTTTTCTATGTTCTTCAAATTTTAATGCAGGGAGCCTTATAATAAACTCCGTTCCCATTCCTTCGCCTTCACTTAAAGCCTCAATATTGCCCCCATGCTTTTCTACTATATCCTTTGCTATGGATAACCCAATACCAAGCCCCGAAGCGCTTTCACCTAGAGTATTAGCCTGCACATAGGGTTCGTAAATAACTTTAATAAGCTCTTTTGATATTCCTAACCCTGTATTTCTTATAAAAATTGCAGCTTCATTGGCTAGTTTATCTTTGTTAAGAAGAATGGAGAGTGCTGAATAAATTGTGTAAACCTCTATTGTCAGATAAAATAATAACTGAC
>CAYWTY010000087.1:0-4709 GCA_964461335.1 uncultured Oscillospiraceae bacterium | reverse complement strand
TTAAGTTGATCCTGATAACGGAATACGATTTCAATATGCTTGGTGTCGTAAATAAGGGCAAAGCAGAAAAGCGGCGCTACACAGCGCCCGAGGCGTACAACCGGTTTCTCTACTTTACATCAACACGCAGTGCACTAACACAAGGAGGTTAATATGGCAGAATAAGCAAAGCTTGTTTATGCGTTCGTTAAACGCAAAATAGGTGTTTTATGCTCAGCGCGAAACGAGGCTGCATCAAGAGCTGAGCTTGCTAGGCTCAGGCGGGGTATTGGCAAGCCGCCGGGCAGCATGAGCGAACTGTGGGGCATAACGCTTGAGGGAATGCCGGAGGAGCTATTAGGTGGCAAAGAGCCGTCTACAGGCGAGTGGGCTGCATATACTGCGCTTACGCTCTTTGCGCTCCACCAACAGGGGAAGGATTTAAAAAGGGAGTGCATGAGCAAAGAGGGAGTTTCGCTCGGGTCTGCAGTTCGCACACTTATTAAATCTGAAGATGAAGAAGCGAGGGTAAAGCGGCGCTTTGATGCTGCTGCAACAGCAAGCAGCATTGAGGAGTTTACAACCCATCTTAGGGGGCTTGTGCAGCTTTTAAAGGCGGGGGGCGCAGTGCTTGACTACCCAGCGCTTGCACAGGATATTTACCGCTTTCAGAACCCAACATATAGGGATTTAGTGCGTCTAAACTGGGGCAGGGAGTTTTACAAAAGAGCAAAGCACGAAACCGAAGCAGACGAAACAGAAACCATATAATTTGAGAAACAAGAAAGGATAAATATTATGAATACCGAAAGCAGACTTTATGTTGATGTGCATGTACTACAAACTTTACCACCAAGCTGCGTTAACCGCGATGATACAGGCAGCCCCAAAACTGCGATTTACGGCGGGGTTATGCGCAGCCGGGTCTCCTCACAAAGCTGGAAGCGTGCAATGCGGCTTATGTTTGTAGATTTGCTACCAAGCGAACAGCTTGGTCTGCGCACACTCTACATTGTACGCATAGTTGCTGATGAAATTAAAGCGCTGATACCTGAAGCTGAGGCTGAAGCAATGGCGCAAAGAGTGCTTGAAGCCGCAGGTCTATCTTTAAAAGATAAAGGTAAGGACTCAGAAGAAAAAATCTCAAAAGCGCTCTTTTTCATGAGCAGGGCGCAGGCAAAGGCGCTTGCTGCCTTAGCAGTAGAAGATGAGGTGTTTTCTTCAAAGGGCGCACCCTCTAAGGAAACCAAAGCAAAAGCAGCAGCTGCGCTGCGCGAGGCACCGGGGGTAGATATTGCGCTTTTCGGGCGCATGGTTGCGGATGACCCATCGCTTAATACTGATGCATGCGCACAGGTGGCACATAGTATTTCTACGCATAAGGTAAGCAATGAGTACGATTATTTTACTGCAGTAGATGACCTTGCGCCTGAGGATAACGCAGGCGCAGGGCATATAGGAACTGTGGAGTACAACTCTTCTACCTTATACCGCTATGCAACGGTTGCAGTCCATGCGCTAAAAACCCATTTATTCGAGGAAACCGCTTTGGCTCTTAGGCACTTTGTGCATGCGTTTATTTGCGCAATGCCTGACGGCAAGCAAAACACATTCGCAAACCGCACTCTGCCGTATGCAGTTTTGGTAACGCTTAGGGATGACCAGCCGCTTAACTTAGCAGGCGCATTCGAAAGGCCTGTTGTTTCGCGCGATGAAGGGTATGCCGAAGCTTCCGCAAAACGCCTTGTTGCCCACACTGCAAAAGTATATTCGGATTATGCAAATGCACCTGAACTTAGCCTTACGCTTGGCGATGCGCTTGCAGGCATGGGTGAGGCGTTGCCGTTAAATAAGCTCTTGGAGCGGCTTGAAGCGGAGCTGAACTCAAGGTTAGGAAATGGCGGGAACTAAAATGAGCACGCTACTTTTACGGCTTGCAGCTGTTATGCAATCCTGGGGTGCGGATTCTAAATTCGAGCGCCGCTCTACAGAACGTGCGCCTACAAAAAGCGGAGTGCTTGGCTTAGTTTCGGCTGCACTTGGCAGAAGGCGCGATGAGGATATAAGCGACTTAGAGGCTCTGCGTTTTGGGGTAAGGGTTGATAAAGAAGGCGTGCTTTTGCGCGATTTCCATACTGCAAAAAGCATAAAGTCCGCCTATGTTACAAACAGGTATTACCTTACGGATGCCGTGTTCTTAGTAGGCTTAGAAGGCAGCGAGTCGCTTATAAAAGAGCTCCAAGCAGCTCTAAAGCGCCCCGCATATCCCCTGTTTTTAGGCAGGCGCTCCTGCCCACCCGAGGGCAGGCTCTGCCTTGGGATACGCGAAGGAAAAGGGCTTGTTGAGGCGCTTAAAGAAGAGCCATGCCAGGCAAGGCTCTCGCCCTGGCACAAAGAGGAGGGGCTTAAGCTAAGGCTTATTATTGAGGCAGTAGCAGGCGAAAGTGCATCGTATATGCTGCGTGATGCGCCGATTTCATATGATCAAAAGCATAGAAAGTACGGGTTTAGAAGGCTTGCCGAAACGTCGACAGTTATTCAAACCCCAACTTGCCATACAGGCCCTCTGCCTACAGAGCATGATGCAATAGCTGAACTGGAGGTGCAATAAATGTATCTTTCACGAATAGCGCTTGATGACAAGCGGCGGGAAACCATGCGCGCGCTCGTCTCACCGCAGATACTTCACGGTGCAGTAGAAAGCAGCTTACAAAGCGACCGACAGCGCAGCCTCTGGAGGCTTGATCGCCTGTATGACAAAACCTATCTGCTCCTTTTAAGCGGGCAAAAGCCTGAGCTGTCGCTTATAAATGAACAGTTCGGGTTTTTTGGTGAAGAAGGTGTGCAGGAAACCAAAGCATACGCGCCTTTTCTTGCTGCGCTTAAAGAGGGCCAGGCTTGGAGGTTCAGGCTTAGCGCAAACCCTGTTCGAAGCAGCCCAAAAGAAGGGGTGCGCGGGAAAGTTCATGCACATGTTACACAAGAGCAACAAAGGCAATGGCTTATAAAAAGGGCAGAAAGCAACGGCTTCCTTTTGGATGAAGGCAGCTTTGATGTTGTTGAAACAAAGTGGCTTAAGTTCAAAAAGGGTGAAGCGAAGGGCACTGAGGTTACGCTTAGGGCAGCCACATATGAAGGCTTGCTCACTATAACAGATACACCTCTTCTTAAAGAGGCGCTTGTAAACGGAATAGGGCGCGCTAAAGCATACGGATGCGGCCTCTTGACGCTTGCCCGCATAAGAGGTGATGAAAATGGCTGACATAAGGGATGCATTTTCATCAGGCCGTATTCTTGAAAGAGCTGTACGGGATATCCGCAACCTGCTGCTTGTAGATGCAAGCGAAAACGAGGCGCTTGAAACTAATGTCCTCTACCTTTGGGATGATAAGCTTGGGTCGGTTGAGCATGCTGTATCCTACGGAAAGGAATACGATTATGAAGAAGATGAGGCTTTGCAAAACGGGTACGGTATTCTCTTGGAGGGCGAACCATGCTTGTAATAACGCTTACATCCTGCCCGCCCGCCTTGCGAGGCGATTTAACGAAATGGCTGCAAGAGATTGATACATGCGTATATGTGGGAAAGGTTAGCCGTAGAGTACGTGAAGAACTTTGGCTTAGAGTTAAGGAAAATATTAAAAATGGCAGGGCAACAATGGTGTATAAAGCCAACAATGAACAAGGAATGGACTTTGCTGTTTATAATGCGGATTGGGAGCCAATAGATTTTGACGGGCTTAAACTTATGATGCGGCCATATGCAGCCCGCCAAAGGGAGCAGATTGAGCTTAAAGCCGGCTTTAGTAACGCAGCTAAAATGCAGTGGGCAAAACGTATGCAGGCAATAAGAAGCAACCGCAGCAACATCTTGGATGAGTATATAGTCTTTGATATTGAAACTACGGGCTTATCCGTTTCTGAAGATGAGATAATCGAAATCAGCGCTCTCCATATCCTAAAAAGCTCAATAATAGGAGAGTACCACGCGCTTGTAAAGCCGAAAGCTACACAAATCCCAAAAGAGATAGAGAAGCTCACGGGGATCACAATAGAGCTGCTGCAAGACGAAGGGATTAATTTAGAGGATGCGCTTACCGGCTTCCTAAAGTTTGCAAAGGATTTGCCAACAGTATCCCACAACGCAAATTTTGACTATGGTTTTGTACGCAAAGCATGCGGCAATTTCGGGCTAAAGCTGTTTTCCAACAGATGTGTTGATACGCTTGCGCTTGCACACAGGCTTGCCCCTGATGTTAAAGATTTTAAGCTAACAACACTTGCCGAATTCTTTGGTATAGACACAGAAGGTGCGCACAGAAGCCATAAAGACTGTATACTAACGAAGCAGCTTTATGACAAACTCATTGGATTGTAAAGAATCAGATATACAAAATGCCCAATTCAGGGTATTATATTAGACTGTTCCCCGCACACGCGGGGGTGATCCCGATCTTTTTGATTATAGGGGACAAAGAAAGGACTGTTCCCCGCACACGCGGGGGTGATCCTAGCCCTCCTTTTTTATAGCGATAAGAATTTGCCTGTTCCCCGCACACGCGGGGGTGATCCTAAGTTTAGCGATGATTGCAATTGTCGAATGTGCTGTTCCCCGCACACGCGGGGGTGATCCCGGAATTGCGGGTGCGAAAACAATTGCGGCTCTCTGTTCCCCGCACACGCGGGGGTGATCCTGGTAATTCAATAACACCCTTGTCTCTGCCGTACTG
>CAYWTY010000086.1:0-4916 GCA_964461335.1 uncultured Oscillospiraceae bacterium | reverse complement strand
TCCTTGGGCTTATAGCCCTAGAGCAAACCACCCCTTGGAGGGGTGGTCGTGATTATAACAACGGATGAATCAGGATGGGTTGGGAGCATCTACAGGGCACACATCTGCGCACGCTCCGCAGTCAATACACACATCCGGGTCGATTACATAAATGCTTTCCCCTTGGGAGATTGCGTTTACAGGACATTCAGCTTCGCAAGCGCCGCAGCTTATGCACTCATCGTTAATAATGTAAGCCATTGTAATACCTCCAACAGTAGTTATCTTGTGCTAATATTGTAACATGAAGGCATTAAAAAGCAATGCATAATTTGGTATACAAAATTTATTTGCATATATTATTCACCCTTTTTTTCGCTGCCTGCAGGGTTGGCGCTTCGTCTTCTTCTATTGCGGCCGCTTCTTTGCTTTCTGCGTTTCTTAAGAGCAGCTTCGCCTTGTTCGGGCTTTTGCTTATCTAACTGCGCTACTTGCACTTCGGGCTGCTTTGGAGCGTTGGGGGTTTCAGCCTTGAGCACGCATTGCGGTTTTCGGATAGGCATTTTGCATCTGTCTTCGCGCTTAGAGACAGGCTCGCGTTTTACTGGTTTAGGCGCGTTTTCTTCCGGCTGTCTAAAGTCCTCATCACTTATATAGCGCAGCCTTACTTCTTCCTGCTTGCGTTCTTCTACACGCGCCTTTTGGTGGGCTGCAAGTTCGCTTCGAATTGCATTATCTTCCTCAGGTGTGTTTCCTGGTTTGCGTACCTGGGTAAAGTGGTATTCGCGCACATCAAGTGTGCCATCAGCTAAAAGCACACGGACTTTTGACTTCTCTGTAATTATGTTATTGTCAAGAACTGTACCTTTACCATCAGCAGTTATTACTTCGCGGTTTACGCGCGGCATAAGCTTTCGCATACTTTCATATGCATCCTGCTCATATTTTAGGCAGCACATCAGCCTCCCGCATAAGCCGGAGATTTTGGTCGGGCTTAGGCTTAAGTTCTGTTCTTTTGCCATTTTAATTGAGACAGGCTGAAAATCTGCAAGAAAGGTTTTGCAGCAAATCGGAAGCCCGCAGGAGCCAAGCCCGCCGAGCATCTTTGCCTCATCACGCACGCCTATTTGCCTTAGCTCTATTCTGGTTTTGAAAACATGCGCTAAATCTTTAACTAGCTCGCGGAAATCGACCCTGCCCTCTGAAGTAAAGTAAAAGGTTATTTTGCTGCCGTTAAAAGTGTATTCAACATCAACAAGCTTCATATCAAGCTCATGGGCTGAAATCTTTTCCTGGCAGAGCGTGAACGCTTCTTCCTCAAGCTGCAAATTGCGTTCATTCGTTTCACTGTCTTCCTCTGTTGCAATGCGTACCACTTCTTTAAGCGGCGCAACGAGTTCTTCGTCTTCAACATTGTGCGGAGTTAAAATAACCTCGCCATACTCTATGCCGCGTGAAGTTTCTACAATTACGCCATCGCTTTCGCCAATTTGCAAATTACCCGGGCTAAAATAATACATGCGGCCTGCTTTTTTAAAGCGGACGCCAACAACTCTTTTTGCCATTAAATAATCCTTTCAGACAACCTCCGCGACGCACAGATTTCAGTCAGCAGCGCGTCCATTGCAAGGAGCGGATTAGCGCTTTGTACTTTGCGTTCAGCAGCTATTATCATGTCAATAATAGCCTGTATCCTTGAACTTGTAAAGCACTCGGCTGCCTCGTTAAGCTTTAGCGCCAGAGTTTCACCATATAGCGGCGCCTCGTTTTTTAAGCCAAGTTTTATGCGCAGCATGTTTGCGCTTAGCAACAGCCAGGTGCGAATGCTAAATAGTGCTATTAGCCTGCGTTCTTCGTTTTGTGTGCGCTCCTTATTTGGTTGACCAACTGATATTGCCATTAGTTCTGCCAAATCCGAATATGGGGGGATTTCTTCAGAAAGCGCATTAAAGAACAGTAAAACCGCCTTTTTGTATGCCTCAAGATAAGCTGGGCGGGTAAGCTCCTTTGCAAGAAGCGCAGCTCCATCGCTTAAAAACGCTGCAAGCCTATTATGTTCTTCTGTGGTAGCGCCAAGCTCTAAAAGGATGTTTTCTAAAGGCTCAGCGCCAAGGCGAACAATTAAACAGCGGGAGCGGATAGTCGGCAAAAGCCCTGCCTCAACGCCTTCAAGAATAAAAAGCGTATTAGGCGGCGGCTCCTCAAGCATTTTCAAAAGCTTGTTCTGTGCCTCTGCTTTCATTTTATGGGCTTCGAGAAATATAGCTGCGCGCCTGCCTGTAAGTGGCTTTGTGTTAAGCTCCTTTTGTGCGCTGCTTATTTCAGCCATTGAAATCCTATTTGGCCCAAGCACAAGGAAGTCAGCAAAGCCATTAAGCCTTTCGACTTCTTTACTACCAAATAAAAACACAGCTGCAGCTTCATACACTGCTTTTTGGCCGTTGCTTCCTTCAAGGCCTGTTATAAGCAGAGCATGCAGCGCTTCCCCTATGCGTATAGCATTAAAAAGCCGCGCTAAGGTAAGCTCGTTGGACATAACTTCTCCTTAAACTTGCTTTCAAGCAATACTCTTAGGTCAGCTACGCTTTTAGCAAACTGCTCGGGTTCATAAGCTTTCAGCTCCTCATATGAGCCTGAGCCGTAAAGCACGCCTATTGACTTCATATTAACCTCGTGCGCTCCAAGAATATCATACATACGGTCGCCGACCATAACGCAGCGCGAAACATCAAGCCCTGCCTTATCAATAAGCGCCCTTAAAACACTTCCCTTATCAAGCTGGCCAACTTCAGGTTTAGCTCCGCTTATATAGTCAAGATGTGGGAGCAGCCCTAAAGCCTGCGCCTGCTCATAACAGATAATCTCAGTCTTGCATGTAGCTACACATGTTAGGGTACCTGAGTTTTGCAAATCTTGAAGAAGTTCAACTATGCCATCAAATGGTTTTAAGGTAGAAAGCGCGAGTTCTTGAAACAACCGTTTAAATATTTCAATCGCCTTTTCAAGCTCATGCTCTTGAAACCCCAGTGTTTCAGGGAAGAACTTATGTATTGGCGGCCCAACGCAAGCGCGAAGCTGCTCCTTTGTCAAGGGGCTGCGGCCAAGCTCTTTAAGCATTGCCTCAAGCGTTCTTATTATGCCGCTTTCACTATCAACAAGAGTGCCGTCAAAATCGAATACAACTGCCTGATACATTTAAACCTCCAAGAAATTTAAGCCATTAGGCAACAACTGCTATACAGCCCTTAGTTACCCCAAATAAGCTTGCACCCTTTGCCTGCTGTTCAAGAAGGAAATCAATACTTCCTTGAAAAATGCGCTCACCCGGGGCCCACAGCGGTATTCCAGGCGGATATAAGCCCACAGCTTGGGCTGCTATGCGGCCGGTGCATTCGCTTATTGGGCATAGTTCCGCCTTGTTAAGCATTGCCTCCCTAAGAGGCAGAATTTGTTCGTTAATAGAATACGGCTCTTGCTCTTTCGTAAGCGGCTTTGAGCCGCTAGGGAGCGCAGCAAGGCAATTTAAGAGCATTGTATACCATTTAGGGTCATCCGATGGGGTGCAGATGCATACGAGATGCCTTGCGCCCGCCATTTCAACAAATATGTTGTTAGCTTCCAAAAAGAGCTTAGCTTCATATCCTGTGGTGTTTCGCCCGCTTACATCTATAACAAGCCTTGTTTTGTCCATATCTTTAATGCCCGCCTGCCCTATCAGGGAACGGGGCAGAGCCATAAGGCCTGGGATACAGGAAATTTTCTGCGCAAGGGTTTCGCATGTTTGCGCTGCCTTTGTCCATACATTGCTTAAGCCTGCTGTATAGCATGCCCAATCTAAGGATAGGAGCAGCAAATACGAAGGCGATGTTGTTTGCACAAGCGAGAGTGCACGCGAAAGCGCAAACTGCTGCATTGAACTCTTTATATGCAAAAACGCCGACTGACCAAGCGCGTTTAAGGTCTTGTGCGCACTAACTACCCACGCATCTGCATAGGGCGCAGGGTTTTCAGGCAAAGCCGCAGAAAACGGAAAATGTGCGCCGTGCGCTGCATCAACAAAAAGCAGGGCGCCATGGCTGTGTGCAACCTCACTAAGTGCGTTAAGGTCAGCGCAAAACCCATAATATGTTGGTGAGGTAATCAGCACTGCTTGCGCAGGTGCTTCTATAAGCGCTTGCTCAAGGCTTTTAGCTGTAACTGCCCCCCAAACCCCATGCTCACTTTGATACTCAGGCAGCAAGTACCGGCATTTATGCCCTGCAAGCGCTGCTCCTGCAATAACCGAGCGGTGAGAGTCCCTCCCGACTATAAGCTCTGAGCCTTCAGGCAGCGAAAGCAGCATTGCGTGCAGCCCGCTCGTTGAGCCGTTAACGAGTAAAAAGGTATAGTCAGCCCCATATATTTTTGCGCATTCTTCTTGAAGGTGCGCAATTGAGTTTTCAGGCGCATTAAGGTCATCCGAAAACGAAAGCTCGGTTATGTCACATCCAATAAGGTCGGAGCGGAAGAACCCGCCCATGCCCCTGCCTTTATGCCCAGGCATGTGGAAGCGCGCAGCTTCTTTGTGCGCATATTCGCCTAATATCTCCTGTAAGCGCTGCATATGCACCCTGCCCCCAAGTTCGAATTTTTAAATTGAAGACTGTTTCAGGTGCTTATTAAAAAGCTCATCCATAATAGCAATGATATAATATTCCTTAGCCTAACGTCAACTCGAAGCCAAAATAGCAGGTAGAAGAGCAAAGCGAAGAAATCAGGCGATATTGCAAGCATGTTAGGTGTAACTTCCAATATAGGGCGTTAAGAGTGGTTGCCTTGTAAACTGCTCTTGCGATATTATAATTTTCGAGCCTATTGTTTAAAGGCCACAAGCTATGAACATATTAGCATAAGTTTAATTGATTTTCCTCCTTAGCTCAGCGGTAGAGCATTCGGCT
>CAYWTY010000085.1:0-5013 GCA_964461335.1 uncultured Oscillospiraceae bacterium | reverse complement strand
TTGGGCTTATAGCCCTAGAGCAAACCACCCCTTGGAGGGGTGGTCGTGATTTGCAGCTTAAAAAGCATTATTCTTAAACAGGGGAAACACCCCCTCTCTACTCTTGTCAACAAATCCGCCAAGGGTTACAATTAACCCATGAGCAACATGCGGCCCGTACTTACTGTTAGGTTTCATACAAAAGAAAAATGCTTTGGCCCGGGGCTTGCCAGGCTTCTTATAGCTGTAAAAAATTTAAGTTCGCTGCGCGCTGCAGCTGCCTCAATGGATATGGCGTATTCAAAGGCATGGCGTATAGTAAAGCAAAGCGAACATGCGCTTGGCTTTATGCTCCTTGTTCGCACAACAGGCGGAAGGCATGGCGGAGGCGCTGTGCTTACAAAACAAGCGGAAGCGCTTCTTGAAAACTACAATGCCTATGTTTTAAAGCTGGAAGAGGATGCTAAAAGGCTGTTTGAGGAAATGTTTACTTAAAAACAAGGTGACTAATCCTTATACGCCTCAAGCAGGCTTAAGGCTTCAGGCGTGTCAACATCAATTAGCTCGCGCCCGTTTTTAACCTCATAATATTTAAGCCTGCTTTTATTTGCTTTTACTACTTCGTTTCCGCCTATATCACCTTTTAATAAGAGCAGGTCTTGAAAAAACTCTTTTGGGAAGATGCAGGGGTTCCCCCGCTTGCCCATATAGCTAAGCGCAACAATAGAGCCTGGGTTTGCCCTGTATAGCGCAAGAGCAGCGCGTATTGTTTTTTGGGTTAATAAAGGCTGGTCTGCAACCATAAACATAATTGCATCCATAGAGAAAAGCGCGCTAACGCCTAAAAATATCGTATGGCTTTGCCCAAGCAAAGGCGCAGCATTTATTAAGGCAGAAAAGCCGCGGGTTTTTGCCATAGCCGCATGTTCTTCGTTAGCTGTTACAACAGCAACTTTATTAAATTCATCCTCAGGTATTGAAGTAAGGGCACGGCAAAGCAAAGTTGAGCCGCAAAACTCGGCATCAAGCTTATTTTTGCCAAAGCGCGAAGCTGTGCCTGCTGCCATAAGCACACAGCCAAGCTTAAAGTTATTTTGCATAAAAGCACCCCTGCAGCCTTTTTTTAAGTATGCCTTTTTCTTAGGAGAAAATCAAGAAATCCAAAGAATTCAGCTTGAATGAAAGCATACGGGTTATATATAAAAATAGATAGTCCAATACTTTAAAACCAAGTACTGGAGTGCTATACTGTACTAAATAATAATAAGCCTGCCAAAATTTTAGTTTGCAAGGAGGAGTTGCTATGAGCGTTGGCAAAAGCGTCAAAAGAGTGGACGCATTTGATAAGGTCACAGGCCGCGCCAAATATACAGATGATTTAATTGAAAAGGGAGCGCTTATTGCAAAGGTGCTTCACTCAACAATTGCAAACGGCATTGTCGTAAAAATGGATATTAGCGAAGCTCTCGCAATACCCGGAGTAGTCAAGATTATTACATGCTTTGATGTGCCGGATATACCCTTTGCAACAGCCGGGCACCCATGGACTCTTGAAAAGAGCCACCAGGATGTGGCAGACAGGCATTTGCTCAATAAACGTGTGCGCCTATATGGGGATGATATTGCTGCTGTAATAGCTGAAGATGAAGTAGCAGCCTCGCGTGCATTACGTGCAATTAAAGTCGAATACATTCAGTACCCGCATTTATTAAGCCCTGAAGCTGCAATGGAAGAAGGCGCCTCAAAGCTTCATGAGGGTTTTGAGAATAACATCCTTGCACATACAAGCTTTGAAGACGGAGACTTTGAAGCTGCCATACTTGAAGAAGGCCTAATTAAATTTGAGGGCACATACGAAACCCCAATGGTGCAGCACTGCCATATAGAGCTCCCTATTTCATACGCCTATATGGAAGCAGGGCGTATTGTTGTTGTTTCAGCAACACAAATTCCGCATATAACCCGGCGCGTTGTCGCACAGGCGCTTGGCCTCCCATGGGGTAAAATACGAGTGATTAAACCATACCTTGGCGGCGGGTTCGGCAACAGGCAGGATGTGCTTTATGAACCCCTTAATGCCTACCTTTGCCAGCAAGTAGGCGGCAGGCTTGTTAAGCTCGAGCTTTCACGCGAAGAAACATTTTATGCAACGCGTGTGCGCCATGCTATGAAGTTTCACCTTACCTCATATGTACGGCCAAACGGAAGAATAGTAGCGCGAAAATGCACAGTTTTATCAAACCAAGGCGCATATGCTTCTCATGGCCATAGCGTAGTTTCAAAAGCAATGACTGTCTTTAGGCAGCTTTATAACGACGAGAAAGCAAAAAAGATTGATGGTTACACAGTTTATACTAATATGCCTGCAGCAGGAGCAATGCGTGCATACGGCGTACCACAGGCAATCTTTGCAGTAGAAAGCCATGCAGAAGATATTATACATGCGCTTAAACTTGACCCAATTAGCTTTAGGCAGCTTAATATGATGCCTGTAGGCTTCCATGACCCCTTCTCTGATAATGTCAATTACTTTGATAGTTTCAACCAATGCATGGAAAAGGGCATGGCATATATAGGGTGGGAAGAAAAGCGCGCGCTTTATAAAAACCAAGAAGGCCCTATTAGAAGGGGCATTGGCATGTCGCTTTCTTGGTATAATACTGGCGTATGGCCGATTTCTCTTGAAGTTTCCTCATGCAGGATGCTCTTAAATGAGGATGGTTCGCTCCAAATGCAGCTTGGCGAAACCGAAATAGGCCAGGGTGCGGATACCGCATTTTCGCAGATGGCTGCCGAAACGCTTGGGGTTCCCTTTGAAAATGTTCATATTATCAGCACACAGGATACTGACACAACACCGTTTGGCTTAGGCGCCTATGGCTCAAGGCAGACTTATGTTGCAGGCTTTGCAATAAAGCAGACTGCACTAATCCTTAAGGAAAAGATTCTTAAATATGCTGAAAAGCTCGTTCATAAAATGGCGTGCGATATGGATATAGTTGAAGGCAATATAGTGCTAAAATCTAACGGCTCTATGCTGCGCTCACTTGAAGCGCTTGCTGAAGAAGCTTTTTACAGCATGGAGTATGCAGAACACCTTACAGCAGAAAGCACATACCAATGCAAATCCAACGCATACAGCTTTGGCTGTTCCTTTGCTGAGGTAGAGGTTGATATTCCGCTTGGCAAGGTAAAAATCCTCGATATTATAAATGTACATGACTGCGGGCAGCTTATTAACCCGCAGCTTGCGGCTGCTCAGGTGCATGGCGGGATGTCTATGTCAATAGGCTATGGGCTTGGCGAACAAATGCTCTTTGACAATAAAACAGGCAGGCTCTTAAACGATAACCTGCTCGACTACAAGCTTGGCACACTTCTTGACCACCCGCATCTTGAAGCACAGTTTGTAGAAAACTACGAGCCAACAAGCGCATACGGTACAAAGGGCCTTGGCGAACCACCCGCTATCCCCTGTGCAAGCGCAATTCGCAATGCTGTGCTTAATGCAACAGGGGTTTCTCTAAATACGCTCCCCCTGACTCCGCACAGGCTGTTTCCTGCTTTTAAAGACGCAGGGCTTATATAAGGAAGGATGGTAAAAGCAGATGTATGATATTGAGGCTCTCTATGAGGCAACCTCAGAAGCAAATGCAATTGAGCTTATGCAGCAACACCCAACAGCAAAGCTTATTGCAGGCGGGAGCGATATCCTCATACAGATTCGCGAAGGAAAGCTTGCAGGCTGCACGCTTATAAGCATACAAAAGCTCGACAGCCTAAGAGGCGTAAGCATGGATGAGGACGGAACGCTTAGAATAAAGCCGCTAACAAGCTTTTCGCATATAACTAAGGACCTGCTCATCAAAAAGCATTTTCGCGTTTTAGGGGAAGCTGTTGATAATGCGGGAGGCCCGCAAATTCGCAATATCGCAACAATAGGCGGGAATATATGCAATGGCGTTACATCAAGCGACTCTGGCTCAACTCTTGTAGCTTATGATGCAATAACAGAGCTTACAAGCCCAGACGGAGTTAGAAGGCTCCCAATTCAGGAATTTTATACAGGCCCGGGCAAAGTTGCGCTAAAGCATGCAGAGCTTCTAACTGCAATCCTCATCCCAAAGGAAAGTTACGAGAATTGCGAAGGCCACTATATTAAATACGCAATGCGCGAAGCAATGGATATTGCAACACTCGGCTGTTCTGTAAACGTAAGACTAAATGTAGATAAAACAATAGTTGAGCGCATGCGCGTAGGGTTTGCTGTTGCTGCGCCTGTGCCTATTCGCGCAAAGAGCGCAGAAGCAGCTGCAAAGGGTATGCCAGTTTCAAGTGAGACCATAAACGCAGCAGCAAAAGCAGCGCTTTTAGATGTTAACCCGCGCACAAGCTGGCGCGCAAGCAAAGAGCTTAGGCTCCAGCTTGTTGAAGAGCTTACAAAACGCGCCTTTGAGGCAGCAATAATTCTTGCAGGAGGTGAGCTGTAATGCAAAAACAGCTTGTGCGCTGCACCATAAACGGCAAAGAGACCGAAACAACTATTGATGTGCGCGCATCCCTTACAGACATGCTTAGAAACGACTATAACCTTACAAGCGTAAAGAAGGGCTGCGAAGTTGGCGAATGCGGCGCCTGCACAGTAATAATAGACGGAGAATGCTACAACTCCTGTATTTACCTTGCAATTTGGGCTGATGGCAAAAATATTAGAACGCTCGAAAGCCTGCTTGGGCCAAACGGCGAGCTTTCGGATATTCAGCAGGCTTTTATTGACGAAGGCGCAGTACAATGCGGCTTTTGCACACCGGGGTTTATAATGACTGCACTTGAAATACTCGAAAGCGGCAAAGAATATACACGCGAAGAACTGAGAAAACAGCTTGCAGGCCACCTATGCAGGTGCACAGGGTACGAAAACATTTTTAATGCCGTAGAAAATACCTTAAAAAAGCGTAAAGCGCAAAGCGCCAATAAATAAGGCTCTATGTCAATAGTTGGGGTAGAGCGGTAGACCAAGAGCAACGGGGAGCT
>CAYWTY010000084.1:0-5376 GCA_964461335.1 uncultured Oscillospiraceae bacterium | reverse complement strand
AAATCGGGGGTTTTCTCTTGCTTCTTTCTGTTACCTATGTAGTGTATCTCAACAGATTTGCACTTTATTCCTGTTTCATGCTTGCTAAAGACCATTTCCATTTGCACTGGTTTACTACATCCAGTATAATATAAAGATAAAATAGAACCTGCGCTGTACGCGCGCCCCATGAAGCCTAACAGGAGGAACCCTAAATGGTTTGCAAACAATGTGGTGCATATTCTGAAGCAGGCATGAAATTCTGCACGGTTTGTGGAGCCCCGCAATATGAAAATCGAGATTCGCAAATAGCAAATAGCAGCTCTGCTGCAGATGTAAATGAGGACGAGCTTACTGAAAGCGGGCGCCCAAGCTGGGGCTTTGTCCGCTCTCCAAGATGGCCCAAACCTACGTTTGACATAAACAATATTGATACGCTCGAGGAGCATATTCAAGACGAAACGCCTACTCATAGCGATACATCCAATATAACTGCAGGAAATACAGAAGCTCCATCCTATGGTCAGCCTAATGTGCAACCTCAAAGCGAACTTTATAACGAAAGTTCGAAAGTCGGCGTCGAAAGCACTTCATATGAAGATAGCAGCTATGGGTTTAACCCGCAGCCAATTGATTCTCAAACAGCGGATTATTCTAATCAGCCCCCGTTTGCTAGCGTAGGCGGCTATGAGGATGGCTCTGCTGGTTACCAAGGCAGGTTTGGAAGAGCCCCCCAACATGCCACAGTCTACAGTATGGATGATGATTTAGATGAGCCCTCGCATAGCCAATACGCTAAGCCCCAAAAAACTCACAGTTCTACCGTGCGCTCGATTAAACGCATGCCAGCCTCACGCAGTGAGTTTTCGGCCCCCCGTAGCGCTAAACACAATAACAACACTATATTTTTAATAGCAGTAAGCGTGCTGCTTGTTTTGCTTGTTGTTTTTGGTGTGATGCTGATAAATAAAAATTACGGCACAATTGGCGGGTTCTTCAAAACTGTTTTTGGCGGGTCCCCGATACTTAAAAGCCCTGAAATAGAAGAAGGTTTAAATGATGAAGGAATCGACTGCTACATAATTACAGTACATGCACGTGAAGGGAATACGATTACTGTAAGGGTTGGAGTCAATGAACAATCCGGAATAATAGGGCGCTCAAATCAAAAGGCAATACGCATACCTAAAGCAAGCCTTTTGCCTGATACGCCTGTTGAAGGCGAAACTGCGGATGTAATCCCCGATGTGAGGATTACTACTAAAGATGGCGAGGTCTATCAGCTCGACATTCCAGCTGTACCTGTAAATGTTCCTAAGCTCGCTCTAAGCCTCACGACTCCAGCAAGCGAAGCAATAACAGTTACCCGCAGCAAAGTTTTAATAGAAGGCACTGTGGATGTTGGGACTGATGTTTTTGTAGAAGGTCAAAAGCTTGAAACAAGCGCTGATGGTGAGTTTTCAGGCGAATACAACCTGCCGGAGCTTGGCGTATATACGCTTTCAATTGAAGCTAAGAAGAACGGGTACCAGATTGCACGAAAGAGCATAGATGTCGATTATTCCCAAGCAGCTGCAAATATTAAGCTGGACAAATCAACTTTGCGAACAACAAGCGAAACAGCAGTCATAAAAGGGGAAACTGACCCAGGCGCAACAATGGAAGTTAGGGGGCCGGAAAACGTTATTCTTGGCACACCCAATGTCAATGCAGCAACAGGCTTCTTCAGCTTTAGCGTGCAATTACCTGCAATAGGGGCCTATGAACTTGATGTAAGCATTACAAAGGGCGGCCTTACCACAGCAGGTTCTATATTTGTTGAGCGTGCACCGGATTATGCTGCATATACTGCTTCAGTTCATAGGATGGATTACAGCCGTATGACCAAAGAAACGCTCCATAAGGCAGCTTATAAATGTGTTGGTAAAGCAATAAGCGTCCTGCAGACAGAGCCGTA
Organism: uncultured Oscillospiraceae bacterium; assembly: GCA_964461335.1. Taxonomy (GTDB): domain Bacteria; phylum Bacillota; class Clostridia; order Christensenellales; family CAG-138; genus JAKJBL01. The sequence continues at coordinate 3,440 of CAYWTY010000084.1, read as the reverse complement.
TGTGGTTGCAAAATTAGAGACATCATCAGGAGAGTTAATCTTTGAATACCATAATAATGCAGCAAGCATTGATGCAGGCGATGGCAAAACATATAATGTGTTTGGGGATTATAAAGGGCTTGACAAAGAAACAGGCTTACCGCTGATTTATGCGTGGTTTATAACAAAAACAGGCTGATTTATAAATGTCTAACCAACACAGGCGCGGTGGTTTAAGCCGCGCCATTTATTTATAGGGGTAGTTATGAAAATATGGGCACAGCTATATACAAGCCGCAAACTGGAGAAAGATATTATCCAGGAGTTTCCCATGAAGCGGCCACGCAATAAAGAAGCATGGAGGCTTATAATAGGAGAACTCTGCAGTGCGCTAAATCAAAGCCACCCTGTAATTCTGAATAAGCATTTTAACCAGCTTTCTCGATTATCTCGCACTTCTTTTGTTGCAGCTGACTTTATGGAGCCGATTGAATTTCATCGGCTTGAGCTCCAAATCCTGCCAGATGAGACCAAGCTCAATAACGAATGAATGTAACTGCACACAACTGAGCAGACTATCTCCAGTAAAGGTAATGAGGATATGCACTCATTGCAGAATGCAAAAGGAGAGATAGTATGGATACCCTTTCATTAATCCTAATCATTATTGGCGCACTAAATTGGGGGCTTATTGGTTTGTTCCAACTTGATTTAGTAGGTGCCATATTTGGCGGCATGAGCGGAGTTGCTTCACGCATAATTTATACCCTCGTAGGGTTAGCAGGGCTTTGGGGCATAACAATTCTTATGCGCCGCGACCATATACGTAATGAGGGCCGTGAAAGCAGCGGGGAGTAATGCTTTCTTAGTGCCCAAGTTGTCATTCATTCAATGAAATAGCAGTTTTAGAAAAGCATGGGGCTTTACCGCTATGAACCTGCGGCAAAGCCCCATTATGAATCAATTGCTAAGTAGTAAACGCTACTTATCCTCAACTGTTCTATACGCAGCAAGTATGCGACCATAGTATACTGTGTGAGGGTCGCCCTCCTCGCCTGCCTGTTCTTCTACATTGTAGAATTGCGAACGTTGTTCACCAGCAAGTAATGGTAGGTTCCCTGCCATTTGAAGTTTAAAAAGAGTGCGGCATTCGAAATGTACGCTGCAGCCCGAAAGTGCATCTATACCGCCTGCACGTGCAGGAATGGTAGTAAGGCCGCATTCTCTTAGCTTGTCTACATCGCGCCCTGAACGGGTTCCGCAATATCCAAGCTCTTTCTTCATGGCGCTTTCTTCTGGAACAGAGACTGTAAATAACCCGTCGCGTTCTATCAAGCTATGTGAGTGCCGGCTGGGGCGAACAAGCACTGTGCATATTGGAATGTTCCATATACGCCCCCATTGGCACCAACCTATTGTCATGGGGTTTTTTTCAGCAAGGCCTGTCATTAAAAATACTCCACCCTTTGAGAGTTGCAACGCTGAGCTGCCTAATAGTTCCTCGTACGCTTGTGTATTATTCATTCTTCCTCCTATTTGTCTTTATCAGTCATTCGCTTCATCTGCTAAAGCGCGTACCTCATCAAGCGCTGCCCATAACTGAGCATCATCGTCTTGTTCAATTAAATCAATTGGTAAAGCTTTAATATCTTCTGCAAGGTCTACATCTATATCAGGCTGTACGCCAAGGCCATCTACACTATGCCCATTTGGCGTATAATAAGCTGCAGTTGTAAGTTTTAGCCAGCCTCCATTGCTTTTTAGCTGAAATGTCGTTTGAACAACTCCCTTCCCGTATGTGGTTTTACCTACTACAACCCCAGCGTTATTATCTTTAATTGCTGCAGCAAGTATTTCACTTGCTGAAGCAGAATATTCATTTACAAGTACAGCAAGCGGTATATCAACACCTTTTTTATCTGAGCGATAAACCTTTTCTTCACCATTGGCTTGCCTCACAGTAACTATTACACAATCTCCAAGCAAGGCATCCGCTATGGAAACAACCTGCTGAAGTTCCCCGCCTGGGTTGTTGCGCAAATCTATAACAAGACTTCGCATTCCACGCTCGCTTAAATCACGCAATGCCTCATGGAACTCTTCTGAAGCTGTCCCTGTGAATTTGTCAACCCTTATATAGCCTGAACGCTGCAAAAACAGTTTATGGTCTACACGATGCGTTGTTACTACACCTCGAACAATTGTCACTACGAGCTCTTGCTCATTCCGCTTTATTGTAACTTTAACTTCAGAGCCTTTTTCTCCCGCAAACAGCAGTTCGACTTCTTCAATCGAAAGCCCAAATAGCGAAGCATTATCAACAGCAATAATACTGTCCCCTGCGCGAAGACCTGAGGCTTGTGCAGGGCTTTCATCATATACTTTGAGCACTGGAACACCAAACGAATCAGGCTGCCCTACTATTATACCTATTCCGTTATATTCGCCTTCAAGCTTTGTTAAGTATGAAAGATACTCCTGCTCAGTATAGTAACGCGCATATGGGTCGCCAATGCTGTAAGCAGCGCCTTTTAAAGCACCTTCGAACAAATGTGCATCCGAGACTTGTTCCCCGAAATGTTCAGCTTTAACAGCCCCTATAAGTTCAGCCAAAGGGAAGAGCTCGCTAAGCGCCTCATATTCTCTGCTGCTTAAAACAACTCTATCGCCTCTTTGTCTGTTCGTAAGGGTAAGAGTTGCCGCAATGCTTATTAGCGCAGTAATAAGCACAGCAGCAGCATAGTATATTATTTTCTTTGTTGTTGCCTTCATTTTTTATACCAAAACAAGCGGGTTTGCATATTTGTTTATATTTAGCATACGCAGATTGTAGCAGTTTGTATGCAGGGCGTCAATAATCTCTCCCAAAGCTTAAGAACCTTATATACCCATGGACGATTTTTGGGATATAGGCGGATTATGAGCCAATACATTTATAATTTTATATAGTAGATTAGTTTGCTTTGTCGCGTGACTTATGGATTGCGTAGGGCATTGGCAAAGGAATTCAGCGCCTCGCTTTCCTCATACTTCACTTTATACTTTGTGCCATCTATGGTAACGCTGATATTCCCCAAAAAGCTTATAACCATATCGCGATTGGAGCTATCTGTTATCGTAATCCTGACAACTTGCCCAGTGGTACGATTGTCCATAAAGTTGCCTTTACGATGATATACCACCACCTGCCGGAGCAGCAAAACGCACTCCTCAACCTGCCCATCGCTTAACTGAATTTCAACACCGGGCGGCCCCAGCATGATAGACATGCTGGTGATATTCTTTACCGCTAAACCTTTCAGCGGCTTTGTGCCCCAAGGCTTAATGTATAGCAGACTGCCCACAAGTATCACAATGACAGAGCCTAAAATAATGCGGCGCTTGTGTCTACTCATTTTTATCCACCGCCCTTATTTCTAAATAATAATGCTCCATAGCAGGGTTAAGAATGACTTTTGTTA
>CAYWTY010000083.1:0-5462 GCA_964461335.1 uncultured Oscillospiraceae bacterium | reverse complement strand
TGGTTTATTGTTTCGTCCGCTTCGCGGCCTCAACTGGCTGAAGCCATAACTAAACTTGTTGAATATATTCAACAAAAATATTACACTATTCTTTATAAAAATCATAGAGACAGAGCTAATTTAGTGCAAATAAAGCATTTTGCACAAACTTAGCATTATGCTTTGAATGGGGTCTAAGGCAGCTTCTTGCGTAATAATCGAAGAGATTCTTGTCGCATCATTATTAAATTTAGTATAGACTTGCAAATATAAAGCGCAGTTGAAAGGACGAAAAATGGATTATTCAAGCGAATCGCTAAATAAGCACATGCAATGGAAGGGGAAAATCGAGGTAACTACAACAGTCCCTGTGGAAACAACAGACGATTTGTCGCTTGCCTACACACCGGGCGTTGCCCGCCCCTGCCTAGAGATTCAAAAAGATGCAAACCTGTCGTATTCATTAACGCGACGGCATAATTTATGCCTTGTAGTTTCTGATGGGTCTGCAGTGCTCGGCTTAGGGGATATTGGGCCTCTTGCAAGCATGCCTGTGCTTGAGGGCAAGTGCGTTCTCTTTAAGGCGTTTGGCGATGTGGATGCCTTCCCGCTTTGCATAAAATCACAAGATGTTGATGAAATAGTCAGAACCATTTATTTGGTTTCAGGCGCATTCGGCGGCGTAAACCTTGAGGATATTTCTGCGCCGCGCTGTTTTGAAATAGAAAAAAGGCTTAAAGAAATTTGCGACATCCCCATTTTCCATGACGACCAGCACGGAACTGCAGTTGTAACGCTTGCAGGGCTTATTAACAGCCTTAAAGTTGTAGGCAAAACCAAAGAAAAAGTACGGGTTGTTATAAACGGAGCAGGCGCAGCCGCGTATTCTATTGTAAAGCTTCTGCTTTCGTATGGGTTTGCCGATATTACAGTATGCGATAGAAACGGCATAATTTTTAACGGCAGGCAAATTGGGATGAACAAATTCAAAGAGGAACTTTCGCATCTTACAAACCTTGAGAAAATGCAAGGTACGCTTGAAGATGCGCTAAAAGGCGCAGATGTGTTTGTGGGCGTTTCAGCGCCAGGCACAGTCAGCAAAGCAATGGTTTCTTCAATGGCAAAGGATGCCATTGTTTTCGCGTGCGCAAACCCTACGCCTGAAATCTTCCCTGAAGAAGCGCGAGAAGGCGGAGCTGCAGTTATTGCAACAGGTCGCAGCGATTACCCAAACCAAATTAACAATGTGCTCGCCTTCCCAGGCATTTTCCGCGGTGCGTTTGATGTGCGCGCAAGCGATATAAACGATGAAATGAAGCTTGCAGCAGCATGCGCAATAGCAGCGCTTGTAAAAGCAAATGAGCTTAGCAGCGACTACATTGTGCCAAGAGCATTCGATAAAGCAGTCGGCGCTGCAGTTGCATCTGCTGTTTCAAAAGCAGCAAAACAAAGCGGCGTTGCAAGGCTTTAAACTTTGCCCTAAGGCAGTTTATACGGATGCTGCAGCTTTTCGGCTTCGTATAAGCTTAACTGCAGCTGCTCCTGCCTCAGCGCCCTGACATACTGCCTTTGCTATTTGGAGCATACCCCCTGTGCAATCCCCTGCTGCAAAAAGCCCGGGTATATTTGTTTCCATATTTCCATTTACAAGAATACGATTGCCGGAAGTTTCTGCACCAAGCTTTCGCGCAAGTTCCGCGCTGCCTGCAACCCCCTGCGCAATAAATAGCCCTGAAACATTTAACCTGCTGCCATCTTCAAATAGCAGAGCCTCAAGCCTGTCTTTGCCTTCGAGCTGTTTAATTTTTGTTGTGATTACACTTAGATCTTTGGGGAGCCCTTCCATGGGCTTTTCGGAATTTGTAACGAGAGTAACGCTTTTTGCAAGAGGCATAAGCGCCTGCGCTTCATGCAGAGCGTACTCACAGCAGCCAAGCACTGCAACATCCTTTTCTTTGTAAAAGAACCCGTCGCAGATTGCGCAATAGCTCACGCCTCCCCCCTCAAAATCTAAAAGCCCCTTTATTTTAGGCGTAACGCGGGGTGCGCCTGTTGCAAGTATTACAACATCTCCTGTATATTTATTGTTTTTTGCTACAACACTAAGCTGCCCATCATATTCGAGGCTTACGACCTCATCGTTTAAAAATTCGACGCCCAGCCTTTTTGCCTGCGCTATGCCGCGTTCTGAGAGCTCCTTTCCGGATATGGGCTCTTCAAAACCAAAGTAGTTCTCGATTTTTTCCGCCTTTTCAAGCGCGCCTGAATCTTTTGCAATAATTGCTGTTGAAAGCCCTGCACGCGATGTATAAAGCGCTGCTGAAATTCCCGCAGGCCCATTGCCGATTATAATTACGTTTGACATAATATTTCCTCCCTTATGGTCTTTACATAGCTTTTGCATGTTGCATGTGGAAATTCACTTCTTTAGTGAAGCAAATAGCATGCTATATTATTATATAAGCATATATAGGGTGAATAAACCAGAGTTTACTTGCATTTGAAGGCAGGGCTAATACTTTTTAAGTGCGGAGAATAATTCTTTTGCAAACTGTGCGCGTATAATGCAGCATGCGCACTCATGCAGCATGGGTCTACCCGGGCTGCATAAAGTTTTACCAGAGTATGGCTTGACATTTACGCTCCGCTTTACCTACTTTCTACACTTATTCGCGAAAAAGCGGTGTTGACATATAGCGCTCTGCAGAATCCGGAAACACTACAACTAAAACCTTACCCTTGTTTTCCTCCCTTGCAGCAAGTTCTGCTGCAGCAAAAAGTGCAGCGCCTGAAGAAATGCCTGCAAGCAGCCCTTCAGTTTGTGCAAGCTCATAGCAGGCGCTAAGCGCCTCCTCGCCTTTTACTGCGATTATTTCGTCTAAAAGTTCAAGCTTTAATACTGCAGGCACAAACCCTGCGCCTATCCCCTGAATAATATGCTGCCCTGCCCTGCCTTTTGAGAGGGCAGGCGAATCGTAAGGCTCAACAGCTATTAGCTTAACTGCGGGGTTCATTTCTTTTAAGTATTCTCCTGCGCCTGTAATTGTACCCCCTGTTCCAACACCTGCAATAAGCATTGCTACTTCGCCGTTTGTGCCAAGGTAAATTTCAGGCCCGGTTGTAGCTTTATGTACTTTTGGGTTTGCGGGGTTTTTAAACTGGTCTGGCATATAGGAGTTTGGAATTTCTTTTACAAGCGCCTCCGCCTTTTCTATTGCACCCTTCATTCCCCTTAAGCCGTCTGTTAACACAACCTCTGCTCCATATGCCTTAAAGAGTTTTCTCCGCTCAATGCTCATTGTTTCGGGCATTGTTAAAATAACTTTATATCCTCGTGCAGCTGCGACAGATGCAAGCCCTATGCCAGTGTTTCCGCTTGTTGGCTCGATTATTACTGACTTTGGCTTTAAAAGCCCCAAAGCTTCCGCTTCATCTATCATTGCTTTTGCAACACGGTCTTTTACGCTTCCTGCCGGGTTTAAGTATTCGAGCTTTGCAAGTATTCTTGCGCCCAAATCTTTTGATTTGCAAAAGCCATTAAGCTCAAGCATAGGGGTATTGCCAATTAGTTCACTTAAATTTCTGCATACTTTCTCCATAGCGTTTTCCCTCCGGTTACAGTAAATATAACAGCCTTTCAAACGGCTCATTAGTCATATTCATCCAAAAAGCTTATACAGCGCTCACCCTTTTTATAACTGATTATTGTTTCAAGGTTAATGTTTTCAACGCTTGCAAAGATATTCTGCTCAATTTTTGGGTCCATCTGCCTTAGCTTAGTTAAAAGCGCCTTCATTTGCGCACGTTTTCCAGTTCCGTCAGAACAGGCAGACTCTGTGCCCTCGCTAAACCTGCATGCGCATTTAATAAATTCAAGAGAATTATACTTTTGCCAACGTATGATATCAGCTTCTTTTACAAGGTACATTGGGCGTATGAGCTCCATTTTGGGGTAATTCGTGCTGTGCAGCTTTGGCATCATTGTACGGATTTGCCCGCCGTAAAACATGCTTAAAAGTATGGTCTCTACAACATCATCAAAATGGTGCCCAAGCGCAATTTTGTTGCAGCCAAGCTCCTCTGCATGCCGGTAAAGGCAGCCGCGCCGCATCCTTGCACATAAATAGCAGGGCGACTGTTTGGTTTTTGAGACTATTTCATAAATGTCTGAGTTAACAATGTGTACGGGGAGCGCAAGTAGCTCAGCGTTCTTTTCGATAATGCGCCTGTTTTTTGCGCCATAACCAGGGTCCATAACAAGAAATTCAAGCTCAAACTCCACAGGCCCGTGCCTTTGCATTTCCTGCAGGCATTTTGCCATGAGCATAGAATCCTTGCCGCCTGAAATACATGCCGCGATTTTGTCGCCTTTTTGAATAAGCTTGTATCTGCCTATGGCAAAGGCAAAATTACGCCAGATTTCTCTGCGATATGTCTTTATTATGCTGCGTTCAAGTTCAGTAAGTTTGTCCATAGCCTCAATAGCAAATATACGATGTATAGGCGCTAAACCTTAATTCTTTTAAGGGGTAATCAACTGATAGTATAGCCGCAACACTCTTGCTTGTACATAGAATAAGGCCTTAATATTAGAGCAAGCCGCGATAGAAGATATTGACTGGTAAAGTGCGCAGATATATACTATATATATTCTTGGAATAGCTCATCAACTCAAAATTTTAGGAGGCTTTATCAATGAAATATTCAATTGAGGGCGGTTCATTACCAGTTGCCATTATTCAGCTTGACCCGGGCGAAGTCATGATAAGCGAAGCGGGCGGGCGCACCTGGTCACGCGGAAATGTAGTAACCGAAACAAGCTCTGAAGGGGGCTTAGGGAAAAGCCTCGGCAGAATGTTTGCAGGTGAAAGTCTGTTTTTAAGCAAGTACATAGCTCAAGGGCCTTCGGAACTCGCGTTTGCCTCCTCCTTCCCTGGGCGTATTGTTGTAAAGGAACTTGGCCCCGGCCAAAGCATCGTTTGCCAGAAAAAGGCCTTTATGGCTGCAACATATGGGGTTGAGCTTGCAATGCATTTCCAAAAGAAAGTCGGCACTGCTTTAGTAGGCGGCGAAGGGTTCATTATGCAGCGTATAACAGGCCCAGGGCTGGTGTTCCTCGAAATTGACGGCCATTCAGTAGAATATACGCTTGCACCGGGCGAGCGCGTTGTCTGCGACACAGGCGTAGTCGCCATTATGGAGAGCACCTGTACAATGTCCGTTGAAATGGTAAAGGGAGTGAAGAATGTCCTGTTCGGCGGTGAGGGACTATTTGACACCATTGTTACAGGCCCAGGCAAGGTCTACCTGCAAACTATGACAATTGCTCAGCTTGCAAAGCTCATAGTGCCCTTCATCCCCTCAAAATAGGCAAATCACGCTCATAAATGTGTTTTATGCAGTAAACCCCGGGTTGCCCGGGGTTTTATATTTATGGCTTCAGCCAGTTGAGGCCGCGAAGCGGACGAAACAATAAACCACCC
>CAYWTY010000082.1:0-5483 GCA_964461335.1 uncultured Oscillospiraceae bacterium | reverse complement strand
GTATAATAAAGGCATTAAAGCAAAACTGTATTGTGCTTTGCACGATGATTAAAGCACTATGTGTTAGCTTTGTGCTATACTGCTATACTGTAAGGGAGTATAAATATGAATCTTATAATTGCAACTAATAATAAATTCAAGGCGCAAGAAATCCACATGATTCTTTGTGGGTATTTTCCTGTTTCTAAAACGTTTAATGAAGCAGGGTTAGTGCTTGAAGTTGAAGAAGATGGAGCAAGCTTTTGTGAAAATGCAATAAAAAAGGCTGAAGCGGCTTTAGCTGAAGCAGAGAATTTTGATGCAGCTCTAGCAGATGACAGTGGCCTTGTAGTAGATGCGCTTGGGGGTGCACCTGGAGTTTTTAGCGCTCGATATGCAGAAGGCGGACATAATGACAACGCAAACAATGAAAAGTTATTAAGAGAAATGACAGGCGTCGCAAATAGAGCATGTCGCTTTGTTGCTGCTGTTGCACTAGCAAGGCGCGGTAAGCCGACCTTGTGTGTTGAAGGCATTTGCGAGGGAATACTTCTTAACGAACCAGCAGGAGAGGGGGGGTTTGGCTATGATCCTCTATTTTATTACGAGCCTGCAAATTGTTCGTTTGCCCAAATGAATAAAGAGCAGAAAAACAAAATCAGCCACAGGCGCAGAGCGCTTGAAGCGCTAAAAACGATAATCGCTCTTGAGGAGCAATAGAAGCGTTTTTTAAGCGCCTTAATCTGCGTTTACAGGCTATAACTCGCAGGCATGTTCACATCTAACCACTCAAATCCCTCTTTGATATGCGCTTTAACTGCAGACGGTGCGGTTCCTCCCGGAAGGCTCCGCCCGTTAATACATGCTTCGAGCGTTATTTCGTTGAAAATATCTTTTTCGAAGGCTGATGAAAACGACTTAAATTCTTCGAGCGTAAGCTCATCCAATGTCTTTTCATGCTCTATACAGTAGAGAACCATTTTACCGATTGCTTCATGTGCCTTTCGAAAGGGCACACCCTTTTTCGAAAGATAGTCTGCAGCATCAGTTGCATTTGTAAAGCCTTGATGAGCGCAAGCATACATTTTTTGCGTATTAAAGTGCAACGATAAAAACATGCCAGCGAACACTATAAGGCAGCTGTTGACTGTTTCCATTGCATCAAAAACCGCTTCCTTATCTTCCTGCATATCCTTATTATAAGCTAATGGCAACCCCTTCATCATCGTGAGCAGGTTTATTAAGTTGCCATAAACCCTGCCCGTTTTACCCCGAATAAGTTCAGCTGCATCAGGGTTCTTTTTTTGGGGCATTATTGATGACCCTGTAGAGTAGGCTTCATCCAATTCAACAAAATTGAACTCATCAGTGCTCCAAAGGATTAACTCCTCACAAAAGCGCGAAAGGTGCATCATAATTATTGAGGCGCAGCTTGCATATTCTATGCAGAAATCCCTATCGCTTACAGCATCAATACTGTTGCGGGTTAATTTTGAAAAACCAAGCTCTTGTTTTACGAACTCTCTGTCAATCGGGTATGTGCTGCCTGCAAGTGCGCCTGAGCCAAGCGGCATACTATCCATACGGCTTTTGCAGCCAAGCAGGCGCTCGGTATCACGACGGAACATTTCAAAATACGCCATCAAATAGTGTGCAAGTGTAATCGGCTGTGCTTTTTGCATATGGGTATACCCGGGCATTATTGTATTTAGATGGATTTCTGCAGTCTTAAGCAGCGCTTCCTCAAGCTTAAGTAGGCGGTGTATGGTCTCATTAGCACCTTTAATCATATACATGCGGCAGTCGAGTGCAACTTGGTCATTTCGGCTTCGCCCCGTATGAAGGCGTTTGCCGGCATCTCCTATATGCTCTGTTAACAAGGATTCAATATTCATATGGATATCTTCAGCTGAGGTGTTAAATGTAACTTTACCTTCTTCATAGTCTGAGAGTATTTTTTGCAGCCCTGTATTAATGGCTGCTGCATCTTCATGAGTAATGATGCCTTGTGCTGCGAGCATTTTTGCGTGAGCAACCGAACCTTTGATGTCTTCGCGTACCATTAAGGAATCGATATTAATAGAGGAGTGGAAGTCCTCCATAGAAGAACCTTTTGTAAAGCGGCCGCCCCAAAGCTTGCCTGTTTTATTACTCATTCTTTGCTCCTTAATTTCGACAAAGGTAAATAGCTCAAGTATACTACTCCTGGGCCTGTTCCATTAGGGCGCGCACTTTTAGGGGCAGACCAAATAAGTTTATGAAGCCCTCAGCATCTTTTTGATTGTAGACCTCGTCTTCTTCAAAAGTTGCAAGTTCAGTGTTGTATAAGCTAAACGGGCTTTTTACGCCTGCAGGATAAGTTTTGCCCTTATAAAGCTTTAGTCGAGATACTCCGGTTGTATTTTGCTGCATAACATCAATCATAGCATCCATTGACTGGCGAAGTGGGGTAAACCATTTGCCATCATAAACAAGCTCAGCATACTTAATTGCTAATTGATGCTTGTAGTGCATGGTATCTCTATCAAGAGTAAGCATTTCGAGATTGGCGAGCGCATCATAAAGTATCGTTCCGCCCGGGTTTTCATAAACACCTCTGCATTTAATCCCCACAAGGCGGTTCTCTACTAAATCATCTATTCCTATGCCATGTTTTGCACCAATTTCATTGCATCTTGACACAAGCTCAACTGGGCTTAGCTGCTCATTATTAATTGAAACAGGGGTGCCCTTTTGAAAACCTATCTCAATATACTCAGGAATTCCGGGCGCAAGCTCGGGCGCTGTGCTTATTAAGTACAGGCTGTTCTTAGGTTCATTCCATGGATCCTCCAAATCTAACCCTTCATGGGAAAGATGCCATAGGTTGCGATCCATGCTGTAAGATTCTTCTGCTCTAAACTGGAGCGGGATGTTTTTTTCTTTTGCATATTGGATTTCTTCGCTACGGCTTTTCAGGTCCCAAATTCTCCATGGCGCAATAATTTTAATTTGAGGGGCAAGCGCTTTAATTGTAAGTTCGAAGCGTACCTGGTCATTCCCTTTACCTGTTGCGCCATGTGCTATTGCAGTACAGCCTTCCTCTTTCGCTATTTTAACGAGTCGTTTTGCTATGCATGGGCGAGCGCTTGAAGTCCCAAGGAGGTATTTATTTTCATACTTAGCTCCTGCACGCAAAGTCGGGTAAACGAACTCTTTAATGAATTCTTCTTTTGCATCTTCAATATATAGCTTGCTGGCGCCTGTTTTTAAAGCCTTTTCATTTAGGGGTGCAAGCTCTTCTCCCTGCCCGACATCAACTGCTACAGCAATTACTTCACACTCATAATTCTCCTTAAGCCAAGGAATGATTACAGATGTATCCAACCCGCCTGAATATGCAAGGGCTATTTTTTCCTTCGACATGGGGTGCCTCCTGTTAATCTGCATAGTAATGTACGGATTATACACCAACATGAATAATTATGCAATATCTAAAAATCCAAATATGCTTGACAAAGATATAAATACTCAATATACTTACACCATTAAAGCAGGAGCACCCGCTTCTCACCTGCCGGCATCGCTAGGCACGGTTAGGCAATCGGTAATTCGAGTGTATTAGTGGGCGCTTTGCGCCCACTTTTTGTGTGTGCGAAAGCTTAGATAATAATTATTTCGGAGGTGTTTCATTATCAGCAACCAGGATCTAATGATCAACGGGGAGATTCGGGATCGTGAGGTTAGACTCATTGATGAAAACGGCGGGCAATTGGGTGTTGTAGAAAACCATGTTGCACAAGCGCTTGCCGAGGATAGGGGACTGGATCTCGTTAAAATCGCGCCGCAGGCAACCCCGCCTGTTTGCAAGCTTATGGATTATGGCAAATATCGCTTTGAGCTTTCCAAGCGCGAGAAGGAACAGCGCAAAAACCAGAAGATTGTGGAACTAAAAGAAGTGCGTCTCTCGGCGACCATAGATCAGCATGACTTGGAGGTAAAAGCGAAAAACTGCATAAAGTTTTTACAGCAGGGCGACAAGGTTAAGGTATCCATACGTTTTAGGGGCAGGCAAGCCACTCATGGTGAAATAGGCCTAAAAGTCATGGATGATTTTTATGAGCTAGTTAAGGAATATGGCATAATCGATCGCCCAGCCAAGCAAGAAGGACGAAATATGTTCATGGTGCTCAGTCCCCGCTAAGTTAAAGAGTTGGGACAGTAATATAACCACTAGGAGGAACTACCCCAATGCCAAAGATTAAAACCCACAGGGGTGCGGCAAAACGCTTTAGTCTCACTAAATCCGGTAGGATTAAGCGCAAGAAGGCGTTTAGAAACCACATCCTTACCAAAAAATCCACCAAACGTCTGCGCGGACTTCGTAAGGCCGGCTATATTGCAGCATGCGAAGAAAAAAAGGTTCGTGCTCTTATACCATATAAATAAGGAGATTTTTCACAATGGCCAGAATAAAAAGAGCTGTAACCGCTTTAAAAAAGCGCAGGAAGATTTTTAAGCTTGCAAAGGGTTACTACGGTGCAAAAAGCAAGCAGTATCGCAGTGCATCCCAGCAGGTAATGAAATCATTATCATATGCATATGTTGGTCGCAAGCAGAAGAAGCGCGAGTATCGCAAGCTTTGGGTTGCGCGCATAAATGCAGGTGCCAGGCTTAACGGCACTACATACAGCCGACTGATTAACGGGCTGAAACTTGCTGGCGTCGATATTAACCGCAAAGTACTTGCTGATTTGGCAATTACTGATATGCAGGCATTTAAAGAGCTTGTAGGTGTAGCTATGTCTGCGCGTTCATAACCAAATAAGAGCGGCTTTTACCTTGCTGTAAAAGCCGCCTTTTCTTTTACGGGGATCATAATTATATGCGCATTGAAAGCCGAAACAACGAAATAGTAAAACGTGTACGCAGCCTATTAACCCGCAAGGGCAGGCAGGAACAAGGCATGCACCTTGCTGAAGGATGCAAGCTTGTTCAGGAAGCGCTTTCTTCACGCATGGTTATTTCTCAGGCCTTCATTGAAGAAGGGAACGAAGGTACAGAGCTCGAATATGCACTTGCTGAAAGCGGGGCTGCTGTATACACTGTTTCTAAACATGTTATTAAGGCTATTTGCGAAACTAAGACACCTCAATGGGTATGTGCGGCCGTAAATACACCAAAGACCAAACTGCCTTCACACTACCCTTTAGGTATGATAATCGCGCTTGATACAGTTCAAGACCCTGGAAACCTTGGAACAATTGTGCGAACTGCGGATGCTATGGGTGCAAAAGGTGTACTGCTATCTGAAGGATGTGCAGACGCATATTCGCCTAAGAGCATTCGTTCGGCAATGGGTTCAACTTACCATATTCCTTTGTGGAGGGTTAATCTTAATGACGCGCTGCAAAAGCTGCATATTGACGGGTATTGCTGCATATGTGGACATTTGCAGGGGCAGGAAGCGTTGCCGCATCTTACTGACAGATGTGTTATCGTCATCGGCAACGAAGGTAGCGGTG
>CAYWTY010000081.1:2115-5639 GCA_964461335.1 uncultured Oscillospiraceae bacterium | reverse complement strand
TGTCTTGGCTCGTTTTCTTGACTTTTAATGGGGTGTTACTGCTACAGCCCCTTTTCCTACCGTCTACGCCTTAAATGCGTAACCCTTTTCAAATGCGATTTTATTAACTTCAATAAACTTCGGCTTTACGTTTTCTTCTATTGCCTTCATCCAGTCCTCATGCGAAAACGGAAGCGAATGTGCAAGCACGCCAAGCAAAACAACGTTTGCAGCGCGTGTAGTGCCGCTTTCTTTTGCAAGCGTAACAGCATCAAGCTCAACAACCTTAGCTGCCTTTGCCTTAACTGTTTCAAGCGCATCCTCAGGGTATTTCGCGCTGCCTGTAATTACGGGCATAGGGAGGATTTCTTGCGTGTTTACAATCATAGTGCCTGTTTCGGGCTTAAGGTAGGGCAGAGCGCGAAGCGCCTCGAGCTTTTCAAATGCAAGCACTGCATCTGCCTGCTCCTGCTCAACAAGGGTTGAGTAAACAGGGCTGTCGCTGCTCATGCGCACATATGTGATTACGCTGCCGCCGCGCTGGCTCATGCCGTGGACTTCGCTAACGCGCACATCATAACCATGGTTAATTGCCAAAGTGCCAAGAATTTTGCTTGCAAGGAGCGTGCCCTGCCCGCCTACGCCAGCAATAACTATGCCTATCATATTGCCTCTCCTTTCTTGACGGGGCCAAGCGCGCCAAACGGGCAAACTTTTGCACATAAGCCGCAGCCTACGCACAGAGTCTCGTCAACCCACACTCCGCCTTCGATTTTCTTAATTGCAGGGCAGCCTATTTTAAGGCACATCCCGCAGTCGCGGCAAAGTTCCGGGTCACTAAAGTACGGGATACCCGGCTGCTTAACAATGAGCGCGCAGGGTCTGCGTGAAATAATTACAGAAAGCTCGTCGCGGCTTGTTTCTTCTTTTACTACGGCCTCAAGCTCTTTTAAGTCAAACGGGTCAACAACTACAACATTCTTTATGCCCATTGCCTTGCAGAATGCCTCTAAATCGAGCTTTGGTGCAGGGTTGCCGTGTATATCACGCCCGTTTGTCGGGTTGTTCTGGTGGCCGGTCATGCCTGTAATATCGTTATCTGCAATAATCAGGGTACCTATGGAGCTGTTATAGACCATGTTCAAAAGCCCGGTTATACCGCTGTGCGTAAATGTGCTGTCGCCTATTACTGCAACGGTTTTCTTTGCGCTTTCTTTTCCAAGCGCCTTTTCCATACCGTGTGCCATGCTCACTGAAGCGCCCATGCACACGCATGTATCAACTGCATTAAGCGGGGGCAGCGCACCAAGCGTATAACAGCCTATATCTGAGCAAACCTTAAGCTTGCGCTTTGCAAGCACATAGAAAAGCCCTCTATGCGGGCAGCCCGGGCAAAGGACCGGAGGCCTAATTGGAATATCCGGTGTTTGCATTGGGCCGGGTTCAGGCGCACCTGCAAATTTTGCTGCAATTTTTCTGCTAAAGAGCTCGCCCTGAACCCCGGTTTTATCCTTACCTGAGCAGGTAATGCCCATTGCCTTAATTGCATTTTCGTAGAACGGCTCCATATCTTCAATAACATAGAGCGTCTTTACTTCTTTTGCAAACTCACGAATAAGCTTCTCAGGCAAAGGGTATGCAAGGCCAAGCTTAAGCACTGATGCATTCGGAAGCGCGTCTTTAACATAGTTGTATGCTGCGCCAGATGTTACAACGCCAATTTCCTTATCAGCCCACTCAATGCGGTTAATATCCATTGTGTTGGCTGCTTCGCTAAGGCGCTTTTCACGCTCTTCAACATAGCGGTGGCGCATAATTGCTGTTGCAGGCATTGCGACAAATTTACGCTCTTTTTTGTACTCGCGAAGCGGTACGTCAATGCGCTCGCCAAGCTCTACGATTGTGCGCGCATGCGCTATGCGTGTTGTAACGCGCACAACAACAGGCGTATCGTATTCTTCGCTAAGCTCAAATGCAAGCTTCATATAGTCTTTGCATTCTTGTGAGTTGGACGGGTCAAGCACAGGTGTATGCGCTGCTGCTGCAAGCATACGCGTATCCTGCTCGTTTTGTGAGGAGTGCATGCCCGGGTCATCTGCAACAACAAGCACGAACCCAGCGTTTACGCCTGTATATGAGGCTGTAAAATATGGGTCTGCTGCAACGTTTAGCCCAACATGCTTCATTGCGCTCATTGAGCGCGCACCTGCTACGCTAGCGCCAAGCGCAACCTCAACAGCCACCTTTTCATTGGGCGCCCATTCTGAATATACTTCTTCGTATTGTGACATGTTTTCGTTAATTTCTGTACTCGGTGTACCCGGGTACGCTGAGGAGACGCGCACGCCCGCTTCATATGCGCCGCGCGCTATTGCCTCATTTCCAAGCATTAACTGCTTCAAACGCTTAACCCTCCTTATATTTATTCTGTTTATTGCTTTTTAAGCTGTGCAGGATAGCTCTTACATACTTGCACATTATTAGTATAAAGCGCGCATTTACTTAATGATAGACGCTTAGCATGAATAGATAATATATAGTGAATTAATTTTAGTGCGCTTTATGCGCAATCCCGTATTCCGCTTGTTATTTGCGCTTTGTTTTGCTATTATTATGAGAAGTATATTTCAGGGAACACACCTGTTTTCCGCATGCTGCGGTTTTTTTAACTGTAAAAGGTTTAATTATATACATTACGGGTGGGTGTAACAGGGGGAGCATAATGAATCAACTGCGGGCAGTGTGGCAGCGCACGCGCGATAATATTAAGGCGCAAATGAATTCCGTAAGCTACGGAACTTTCATTGAAGTCCTTTCGCCACTTGCTGTTGTTGACAATACGCTTGTGCTTGAAGCACCAAACACAATGACACAATCAACAGTAAACAAATACTATATAAACACGCTTAGAGAAAGCGCAGCTTGCACTAATGACTGCGTTGATAAAGTGCTTGTTGTTTTGCCTGAAGATAGAAACGACTACATCATTGACCCTGCGCTTGAAGCGCTTAGCACGAACCTGTTTTCAAAATACACATTTTCAACTTTTGTTATAGGCAGCTCAAACTACTTTGCGCACGCAGCTGCGCTTGCTGTTTCAAAAAGCCCTGCAAAAGCATATAACCCCCTGTTTTTATATGGCGGGGTAGGGCTTGGCAAAACCCACCTTATGCACGCAATCGGCCACTTCGTTAGAAGCAGCAGCCCGCGCGCATCTGTTATGTATGTTACAAGCGAAACATTTACAAACGAAATGATTCAATCAATATCCTCAAACCGCAACAAGGAGTTTCGCAACCGTTACAGAAATGTTGATGTGCTAATGGTTGACGATATTCAGTTTATTGCAAAAAAAGAGGGTGTGCAGGAAGAATTTTTCTGGAGCAACGACGACATTTATTTCATCAACAAGGTGACTTATGCCGACTTATGCATAACAAAAGTTATTGGTGATCTGCAAACCAAAGCCATGCGCATCACTGACCGAACTGTTTATACCGACGATATCAAGAGTACGCTGGCAGACTGTCTCAAACAATTTCAAA
>CAYWTY010000081.1:0-2105 GCA_964461335.1 uncultured Oscillospiraceae bacterium | reverse complement strand
GGAAGAATTTTTCCATACATTCAACACCCTCCATGCAGCAAATAAGCAAATCGTAATAAGCTCTGATAAACCTCCGCGTGAAATAGCACAGCTTGAAGAACGCCTGCGCTCACGCTTTGAATGGGGGCTTATTGCAGATATTCAGCCGCCGGATCTTGAAACGCGCATAGCAATCCTCAAAAACCGCTCAGAACAAGAAAATATGCGCGTGCCTGCATCTGTACTTGAATATATCGCAGAGCGCGTACAATCAAACATCCGCGAGTTAGAAGGGCTTTTAACGCGCGTTGTAGCTTATGCGCAGTTTAACAGGCTTGAGCTTAACGATAATGTAGCTGCATGCGCACTTAAAGATATGCTCCCTAATAATGTGCCGCGCGTGCTTACGCCTTTAATAATTCAAGAAACTGTTGCTGAGTATTATGGCCTTAACATAGAGGCTTTTATTGCAAAGCGCCGCGACCAGGAAGTTGCCTTCCCTAGGCAGGTTGCAATGTACCTTTCACGCAATATGACTGACTGGAGCCTGCCAAAAATCGGTGATGCTTTCGGTGGGCGAAACCATACTACTGTAATGCATGCACACGAAAAAATAACTACTCAGCTTAAAGCTGACCCTGCGCTTAATGCAACAGTTGAGGATTTAAAAAAGCGCCTTTTAACATCCTAAGCGCATGCTTTATTTACGCACAATTTGTGCAAAACAAATGTTCATATTTTCTTGATAATGTGCACACTGTGTAAACTGTGTATGAACGCCCTACTTATGCATATGTTTTAAACAGCCCTTTGCACATTAAAACTAAAGGCTCTGCCTATATAAAAATGTGTTTTCTACATTTTGCACAAGCCCTACTACTACTACTTCTACACTGCTATACTATTATTAGTCGTTCACGCGTCAAGCGCTGTTCATAAGAGCAAAAGCCTAAGCGCAAATGAAAGGAGCAAAACATGCGGCTTGAAGTTGATATTAAAACCTTAAACGCCGGAATCCTAACAGTTATAAAATCTCTTTCGTCAAAGCCCGTAATAGCGGTGCTTGAGGGTATTTACCTTAACGCAAGAAAAGACGGGCTGTTTCTGCGCTGCTCTGATATGACATTGCAAATTGACTGCCTTATTGCAGCAAATGTTGATGAAGAAGGTCAGGTTGTGCTTCCAGGCAGGCTTTTTGCAGATATTGTCCGAAGGCTACCTGGTGAAATTGCAGATATGCACCTTGAAGGCCGTACAATGCATATACGCGCAGGCAAGGTACGCACCCAGCTCCAATGTATGGACCCTAAGGATTTCCCGGATATGGAACTTTTAAGCGAGAGCATATCCTTTAGTATGCCACAGCTCGAACTTAAAGAGATGATTCGCCAAACTATATTTGCAGCTGCATCTGACGAAACAAAGCCAATTCTTGCAGGCGCGCTCTTTGAGCTTAAGGATAATATGCTTACAATGGTTGCGCTAGACGGCTTTAGGCTTGCGCTAAGGCGTTTTGCAACAGGAGCAAGCTTACCTGATAATGAGGCTGTTGTGCCCTCAAAAGCGCTCCTTGAAATAGCGCGTACACTCTTTGATAGTGACGATTCAGTAAAGGTCTCGTTTTCTAAGGCGCATATGCTTGTAGATATGGGGCATACGCGCATGATAAGCAGGCTGCTTGAAGGCGAGTTTATTCGTTATAGAAATATACTCCCAAGCGAGCATAAAACGCGTGTAAGGGTAAATAGAGAGGCGCTTTTAAGCAGCATAGAGCGCGCAATACTTCTTGCGCGTGAAGGCGTAAACAACCTTGTGCGGTTTTCAATTGAAGAAGATACGCTTAAACTCTTTGCAAACAGCGCACTTGGCAAATTGGACGAAGAAATGCAAATTCACCTTAATGGCGAACCTATTGAAATCGCGTTTAATGCGCGCTATTTTTCTGATGTTATGCGAACTTTAACAGACGAAGAAATATTTCTCGACATTAACACGAACATTAGCCCATGCGTTGTAAGCCCTGTTCAAGGCAATGCGTTTTACTACCTTGTGCTCCCTGTTAGAATATTTGCATAATTTAAAAAGATAAAAAATGCCCCGCAAAGCTTGTTTTGCGGGGTTACTTT
>CAYWTY010000080.1:0-5711 GCA_964461335.1 uncultured Oscillospiraceae bacterium | reverse complement strand
ATAATGAGCAGGTAGCATTTCACCGTGGGTGTAGACATCAACGCCTGAGCCCTTAGTCTGTTCAAGAAGTTGTTCGAGGTCAACTAAATCATGCCCTGAAATTAAAATTGCAGGGTTGTTCCGAACCCCTATGTTTACCTTTGTTATTTGCGGGTTGCCATACCTTGATGTATTCGCCTCATCAAGAAGGGCCATTGCCTTAACTCCGTATTCGCCTGTCTTTAAGGTTAAAGCAACAAGCTCGTCTGCTCCAAGCGAATTATCCAATGTTGCTGCCAATGCTTCATAAATAAACGCATTGATTTCGTGGTTTTCTTTGCCTATGTTGTTGGCATGCTCAGTATACGCAGCCATACCCTTAAGACCATAAATAATCATTTCGCGAAGCGAGCGGACATCTTCATTTTCAGTTGAAAGCACGCCTATTGATGCCGCCTTTTCAAGCATTTCGCTTCTGGATTTAACTAGGAAAGTTGCTGCGTCGCTATAACCTTCCATGTTCAAACCCTCTTTAAGCTCTTCCCTATATTCAAGCATTCTTTGAACTTGCTTTTCAAGGGAATCGCAGTCAAAGTTGGCATTGGTTATTGTCATGAACAGGCTGCTCAGCACATCATAGTTCATGGCTTTTTTGTTTGAAGTATCTACTTTAGCGTTAATAACGATTTGTGAAATACCTTTAAGTGTGTATATTAATAAATCCTGAAGCTTTGCAGTTTCTTCTGTTTTCCCGCATACTCCACGTACTGTACAACCCTTGCCAGCGGCTGTCTCTTGGCATTGGTAGCAAAACATGCTCATTGGTTTTCTCCTTACTCTTCTACCTGTTCAAAATCATCTTTGCCTACGAAGCAGATTGGGCATTGCCAGTCATCGGGTAAATCCTCAAATGATGTGCCTGGCTCAATTCCGCTATCAACATCGCCCAACTCCGGGTCGTAAATGTAACCGCAGGGAATGCATCTGTATTTCTTCATTTTATTATCCTCCATTTGTATTGTTTATTTTTATTAGATACCTTATTTATGCTCACTAAACTTTTGGCGCAGGCGCTTTTACCACTATAAGCTCTAAAGTAGCCTCGTTCCTATTTTGTACATTCATTTTAGTTTTAAAGGGGATTTTTAGAAGCGTACCTGCTCCATATTCGTGGAAATCCTGTTCATCAAGGCCTATGGAAAGCTCGCCGCGCACTACTGTCATATAAACATTCGAATTTGAAAAGTGTTCAGGCAGGCCCTCGTCTTTATTGAAGACCATATGAAGGTAGTGAATGTTTTCGTCGAATATAACTTTCTCAATTGCTTTTTCGTCTCCAGTTGAGAACTTAAAGACCTGTTCAACCATGCATATTCTCCTTTTCTTGTTATTCAGATACACTTTAATCTTACCACATTCACCTAATTGTGTAACAACCAAAACCTGGTTTAAAATAATATATGAATGAAAAAATTAAGCATGATATACGCAATTTGTGCTTATGCTGCAAGTATTAAGCTTTTTAAAACAATCGAAGTTAAATGTAGAAAAAGCGCTGAACAATGATATAATTAGCCTGATATGTATGCACAAGGTAAAAGCAGCTAAGCCAATACAACAAAGGAGAGCATGTTGCGAAAACCATATACATCTACGAGCTTGTTTAGGTTATACAGGCGGTGTATCAATATAGTGAAGAAGACAGGGCGAAGGTACAGTGCAAATAAAAGAAATAAGATGTATTTTTTATTTGCAGCGCTGGCTGTGCCAGGTCTGTTTTTTGCGCTTTTTGGCAAGCCTGCAAAGGAACCTAGTGCTTCCGCTATGCAGGAGCAAAATCATGCTTCAATTATAGATTTTACGGATAATGAACCGGCCATAGCCCAAGAAGTTGAACCTGAGCAGGCTCCAAATGAAAGTATTCTTGAAATAAAAGAGCCATCGCCCGTAGTTTCTGCCCCAAAACCAGACCCAATTAAAGAAGCTAAAGAGCAAACCCAAATAGCTGAACAGGTAACCCCTTCGCCAACGCCTAAACCTGTGGATATGGATAAGCTTGTAGATTACTACATGCTCGAAGCTAAAGAATATTATGGTGATTTTGGCTATTCGTCCAACCATTATGAATATACCGAAGATGATATTTATATGCTTGCGCAGCTTATTTATGGCGAAGCCCGCGGAGAATCAACAAAAGGTAAAATTGCAGTTGCGAACGTAGTAATGAACCGTGTGCTGGCGCGCGGTTTCCCGGGCAACTCAATAAAAGCTGTTATAATGGCACCAAATCAGTTTACTGGGTATTCCTCCTCTATACGACCGAATTCATCCTGTTTTTCAGCAGCAAAACAAGTGCTTGAAAAAGAAGTCTGGGTTTTGCCGCAAGATATTTACTATTTCCATTCAAACAGGTCGGAAGGTGAGAACTGGGGCAGCCATAGATTTTATGCAAAAATAGGCGCTCATTGTTTCTACAGGGAGAGTTATAGCGGACGCAAGCGAAACGCAGATATTCCTCCTGCGCTTTACGAGCGTATATATAAATGGCCTCAGTATGGCGGTAAACCTGAAAAACGGGTTTCACGAGTACAGTACATGCTTAATAAACTTGGCTACAAGGTAAAGGCGGATAGCTATTTTGGCATCACAACAAAAGATGCTTTAATTGAGTTTCAAACAAAAGCAGGGCTTGAAGCAGATGGTGTGGCAGGGCCTGCGACTATTCGTGCGCTTATACGCAAGTTCGGCGTTGAGGAATACTTAAAAAAGTATGGTTAAGTTGCTCATTTCTTCTGTTTATATAAACATATAATAGTTTTTCTAAGCCAATATAGTTGAATAAGGCTTATGCCTGTGGCTTTCTCAAAACTGCTGGCTATTTAGGCTTGACAGAGAAAGGGAAGAAAGTTATATTATTATTAGATAACCCCGGGGGGGTATAGTAGTGAGGTGTGCAGTGGAAAACAAGCAAATTTCGACCGAGCTTGAATGCGATACTTCTCTTGTAACTATTGCAGGCAATAGTATTGAGAGAATTACAGCAAGAGAAGAAAAGTTCAAGAAGCAGCTCTTGCATAGGTTATGCTGTGTCGAAGGGCAGGTGCGAGGCTTAATGGGTATGATAGAAAAGGATGCTTATTGCGACGATGTATTAATTCAGGTTGCGGCTGCACGCGCTGCGCTTACGTCGATAAGTAAACTTGTGCTTAAGAACCATGTAAGCGGCTGCTTTGTTGCAAAAATTAGAAACGGGGAAACAGAAGTTGTTGATGAACTGCTTAAAACCATTGAAAAACTGCTTTAGCAAACGAAAACGAATGTTTCGCAGGCAGCCTATTTTATACATATGAAAGGCAGAACTTATGAAAAAGGATATAGAAATCGGCGGCATGACATGTGCCGCCTGTGCGCAAAGAGTTGAAAAGGCTGTATTAAAACTTAAAGGTGTTGAGTCCGCCTTTGTAAATTTAGCGAGCGAAAAACTTGCTGTTGACTTTGATGATGCTATTACATCCCTAAATGACATTTGCGAAGTAGTTGAAAATGCGGGGTATACCTGCCAAAAGCAAATGGAAACTGTAAAGGTAATAATACCGATTGAGGGGATGACATGTGCCGCCTGCTCGCAAAGGGTTGAAAGGGTCCTTTCAAAGCTTGAGGGAGTAAAACAGGTTTCAGTTAACTTAGCTGCTGAAAAGGCAGCTGTCGAATATGACCCGCAGCTAATTAAGCTTTCTGCAATAAAGCACAGCATAGAAAAAGCTGGCTATACACCAAAGACCATAGAAAAAACTGATGTTGATGAAGACAGGCTTCGTAAGGAGAGAGAAATACATAGTATGAAGTTAAGGTTCATAGTTGCAGCTTCATTCGGCCTTCCGCTGCTTTATATTGCAATGGCGCCTATGATTAGCTGGGCAAACCTGCCGTTTCCCAAATTCCTTGAGCCAATGGCAAACCCGCTTTTATATGCGTTTGTACAATTATTTTTAGCTCTGCCAATAGTAATTGCAGGCAGGCGCTTTTATACTGTAGGGTTTAAAGCAATAATTCAAGGAAGCCCTAATATGGATTCACTTATTGCGCTTGGAACTTCCGCAGCGCTTATTTATAGCATCTACTCGACTTACCGTATAAGCATTGGCGATATTCATATGGTTGAAGGGTTGTATTTCGAGTCTGCAGGCATAATAATTGCGCTTATAATGCTTGGGAAAATGTTAGAAACAATATCTAAAGGTAAAACTTCGAATGCAATTAAAAAGCTTATGGGTCTTGCCCCTAAAACAGCGACTGTTTTGCATGATGGGCAGGAGATAGAGCTGCCTATTGATGAAGTCGAAGTTGGGAATATCCTGTTAGTGAAACCCGGTGAGAAGGTTCCTGTTGATGGAAGTGTGGTTTTTGGCAATACAGCTGTTGATGAATCCATGCTTACAGGCGAGAGTATTCCTGTAGATAAAAAAGTTGGAGATAAGGTCTTTGCAGCAACCATAAATACAAATGGTTTTATTCACGTTGAGGCTGCTAAAATCGGTAAAAATACTGCACTATCGCAAATAATCAGGCTTGTTGAGGAGGCGCAGGGGCAAAAGGCACCCATAGCTAAACTAGCTGATGTTGTTTCTGGTTATTTTGTCCCTGCAGTTAGCGCTTTTGCAGTGATTGTTTTTGTTGCATGGCTTCTTGCAGGCCAGCCTCTTGCATTTGCTCTTACGAAATTTATTTCTGTTTTAGTTATAGCCTGCCCATGCGCGCTTGGCCTTGCTACACCAACAGCAATTATGGTCGGAACAGGCAAGGGCGCTGAATATGGGATACTTATAAAAGGCGGCGAAGCGCTTGAAGTTGCACATAAAATAAACACTATTATTTTTGATAAAACAGGTACAATAACTGCGGGTCTTCCAGAGGTCACTGATATACTTACAGAAGGAAGTATTACGCGTGAACGCCTTTTGCAGCTTGCAGCATCTGCAGAGAAGGTATCCGAACACCCACTTGGCGCTGCAATAGTACGTGCTGCAGAGAATGAAAAGCTTGCGTTTTTGAGCACAGACCGATTTATGGCAATCCCGGGGCAGGGAATCGAAGTAACAATTGATGGAAACAGTTTGCTTATTGGAAATAAAAAGCTTATGGAAGAGAAGCAAATACAGTTAAAAGAGCTGCAGCTTCAGACTGACCGCCTGGCAGACGAAGGAAAGACGCCAATGTTTGTTGCTGTTGACGGAAGCATTGCAGGTATCATAGCAGTTGCGGATGTCATGAAAGAGAGCAGCAAAAGAGCAATTTCGCTTCTTAATGAAATGGGCATTGAAGTTGCTATGATAACAGGCGATAACAAAAGGACTGCGCAAGCTATTGCTAAACAGGTGGGCATTTCAAAAGTACTTTCAGAAGTGCTCCCACAGGATAAATCCCTTGAGGTAAAAAAACTTCAAGCTGAAGGCCGTAAGGTAGCAATGGTGGGCGATGGAATAAATGATGCTCCTGCGCTTGCGCAGGCAGATATAGGCATAGCTATTGGCTCAGGTACAGATATAGCAATGGAGTCAGCTGATATTGTGCTTATGAAAAGTGACCTGATGGATGTTTCTACAGCAATCCATTTAAGCAGAAGGACAATCCGAATTATTAAGCAGAACTTGTTTTGGGCATTTGCTTATAACACTGCGAGAGTGCTGAATAAATTGTGTAAACCTCTATTGTCAGATAAAATAATAACTGAC
>CAYWTY010000079.1:1626-6063 GCA_964461335.1 uncultured Oscillospiraceae bacterium | reverse complement strand
GTGGTTTATTGTTTCGTCCGCTTCGCGGCCTCAACTGGCTGAAGCCATAAATCAATAAAAATAGCTGTTTAATAACAGCTATTTAAGCTTTGAGAATATCATCCTGCCTGCAGCAGTCTGCAGCACACTTGTTACCACTACCTCAACGACTTCGCTTATACTACGCTTGCCGTTTTCTACAACTATCATAGTGCCATCGTCCAAATAGCCTATTCCCTGGCCTGTTTCTTTACCCTCTTTAACAACTAAAACAAGCATCTCTTCACCTGGAATAACTACTGGCTTAAGCGCGTTTGCAAGCTCGTTGATATTTAGCACAGGCACATTCTGCACACCTGCGACTTTATTAAGGTTGAAATCGTTTGTTACGACAACTCCCCCCATATCCTGCGCAAGGCGCAAAAGCTTTGCGTCAACTTCCGAAATATCGTCATAGTCACGCTCTTCAACAATTATAGGAAGTGAAAGCTCTTTTTGCATAAGCTGAAGAATATCAAGCCCGCGTCTGCCGCGGCCGCGCTTAAGTGAGTCTGCACTATCTGCAATATGCCTTAGCTCTTGGAGCACAAACCCTGGCACAACAAGCCTGCCTTCTATTACCCCTGTCTCACAGATATCCAGAATGCGCCCATCAATAATGACTGATGTATCCAACAATTTCGGGCGTGCGCTCGTGTTTGCATGCTCTTTGTGGCGGGTTGGCGTGCGAAGCCACAGGGGTTCACCTATTTCGCCGCGCTTTTTCCTTGCAACGCTTATTCCAAGATAGCCGCATAGCACATAGAGCAAGATATTTATTGGCGCTGCAAGCCATGGCAGCGGAATAAGCCTTACAAGGGTTCCTAAAAGCAGGGCTACAAGCAGCCCAACAATAAGCCCGAGCAGCACAAAAAAAATGTCCGTAAGCGGCATTTTTGTGAGCATCTCCTCAGTTGAACGAATCATACCTGCTGTTGCGTCTATAAGCTTGGGTGAAAGAAATAATAGTATAATTGCAAATATTGAAGAACCCAGAATATAGAGCAAAATTCTTGCCCAATCGTAGAGGGCAATGTTTAACAGCACAGCTTGGGACTCGATAGTGACATGTATGCTAGTAAGAAGCAGGAAAGTCAGCCCATAACCTATGGCAACGCCGACCAGCGTCAAAATAATCCGCAATATCTTTCGTGCCAAAAACCGAACACCTCTTTATTAATATCGTTTTATCCGCCGATTATTGAAGCAAAGACGCATTCCTCCTCTCCGCTTGCAGCAGTAAGCTCTGCTAGGAGCACTTGCTTTGCTGTAAGAAACATTTTACGCTCTCCTGCAGAAAGCCCCTTTTCGCGTTCACGCTTAACAAGGTTCTTTACAACATCTGCAACTCCGTAAATTTCGCCCTGGCGAAGCTTTTCTAAGTTTTCGCGATAACGCTGGTTCCAGTTATCGCTCATAGGTACGCATTCCTCGTTTAGGTATTCTCTTACCTTGTCGCATTCCTCAGCGCTAATTACATGCCTGAGCCCCACGTTTTGCGCGGATGTGACAGGAACCATGGCAGTCATCCTACCCATAACAAAACGCAGCATATAGTACTTGGCTGTTTCCCCAAGCACTTCCTGCTCTTTTATTGCTTCCACTACCCCAACGCCATGCATCGGGTAGCATACCCTGTCACCAATGCGGAACAAATTGCGCCTCCTATTCGACCGATGTGCATAAAACTCTATTATAATGATAACGGAATAGGGGCGCCATGTCAATAAAAGCGTATTTTATCACAAAAAATTTACTTTTGTCAATCACATCTTTGACAAAATGATTGTATATGGTTTTATGTATAAACTTGCATTGTAAATATGCAACAAAAACCCGCATAATGCAGCTGTTGCGCATGGGCAGATTTGCCTCTATACTGTAAGCAAAGACTTTTGTACAGCGGAGCTTTATATGCAGTTAAGCAGCATGGTAACCGCAATGCGGGATGAATGCGTACGTTTGCGGCGTGAGCTGCACCGTATCCCTGAAACCGCGTTTGCCGAATACAAGACGCAAGCCTATATAATGGAATATCTAACTTCCTTAAAGCCGGATAAACTTGAGAAGCTTGCAGGCACGGGCGTAAAGGCCGTGTTTTTTTCAGAAAACGCAAAACAGACGGTTGCTTTTCGAGCAGATATGGATGCCTTGCCAATAGAAGAGTGGACAGATATTCCATATGCCTCAGAACACCCAGGCAAAATGCACGCCTGCGGCCATGACGGGCATATGGCAGTCGCACTTTTGCTTGCCTCTTTAGTAAGCGTTCATAAGAACGCGCTAAACTGCAATGTTGTAATTCTGTTTCAGCCTGGGGAAGAAGGCGGCGCAGGTGCACGCAAGATGATTGCAGACGGCGCCTTGAACGAGCCTGCTGTTGAGCGCATATATGCGCTTCATGTATGGCCCGGCTTAAAGCATGGCCAACTTGGGGTTCGGCGAGGGACTTTTATGGCGCAATCCTGCGGGTTTGATTTAACGGTGCTCGGCAAAAGCGCGCACGGCGCAAACCCAGAGCAAGGGATAGACGCTGTCGTTGCTGCAGCAGAGCTGATTTCAGTGCTTCAAACTGTTGTGTCGCGTTCAACAAGCCCTGATGAACCAGTAGTACTTACTATAGGCATGATTCATGGAGGAGAAGCAAGGAATATCATTTGCGATAAAGTCGTAATGAGCGGCACACTGAGGACGTTTTCAAATGAAATGCGCGAACAGATTATGGAGCGCATAGGCAAAATTCTTGCTGGTTTTGAGGTTGCTACTGGCATAACAACAAAATTCGAAGAAGTCCAGCTTTATTACAGCGTGGAAAACCCGCTAGATATGACAGAGGATTTCCAGCTCCTTGTTAAAGACAACCTTGCGCCCATGCAGCACCTCATGATAGGGGAAGATTTCTCTTTTTACCAGCAAGAAATACCCGGGCTGTTTTTCTTTGTAGGAGTTGGCGAATATAGCGGCTTCCCGCCGCTTCACAGCCCGCATTTTGATTTTAACGAAGAAGCGCTCCTCTATGGGCTTGAAGCATATTGCAGACTTTTAGGACTTTCCCAAGCATAAGAAATGTACTGTAAAATCAATGCCAAAACTTGCATTTGCTGTTTGGCATGTTTTTGCGCTTTAGCACAGGCGGGTTATGTTTAGCTTTAATAAAGGCAAAGAAGCATTTTACGGAAAACGAAAGATGCTCTATAAAGTGTTGATTATAGCAGTTGTGTAATTCCTTCCAACGCAGGTTTGTCTTTAATGATGATTCTTCGATGCCCCTTTAACAAAATAAACCCTTCTTCTTGTTAAGCGGCCGGTTTGCGGCTAAAAGTTTCCTGCGTCATCCCAAGTTGAGAAGCCAAATCACCCTTAGTTATTTGATGGGGTATTTCTTTATTATCCTTATCCTACAACACATGATAAACTAGTCTTAAAAAAAGCAAGTACGAGGTGAAGGAAAGATGGCAGACAAGCAAACATTTAATAAGGTAAAAACAGTGCATATTAAAACCTTGAAACTGTATGTGCCAGTTGTAGCAAGAGTTCATGGCAAAACTCACCCCGAGTTCCTTGAAGTCCATAAGTTGTTTGACGCACTTTTAAATAAAATTAAGGAAGCAGGGTCGAAAAAACCTGAGTTGAACGAAGTGTTTTCAAAGCTGCGCGAACTTACAAACAACTACACCATTCCGGATGATGTATGCGAAAGCTATGAAGCAGTTTATAAGATGCTTGCAGAGCTCGATAGTGCATATGAGGCTTAACAAAGATGAATTTTATAAGTAAAAGGTGATAAGATGCAGCGAATGATACTTAGTAAAAAGAACCAGATTGCCTTAGTAAGCGCAGTTTTAATTGTATTTGGGTTCACAAGTGCCTTAGGTTTTAAAAACGAAACTGCTGCTGTTTGGGCATTTGCTATTGCTTCCATTTTGGGCGCTGCGCCGATTGCAATCCAAGCATACCAAGCATTAAAAGTTAAAGTCGTAAGCATAGATGTTTTGGTGACAGTCGCAGTCATTGGCGCATTTTTCATTAAGAATTTTGAAGAATCTGCGATTGTGACATTCCTCTTCTTGTTTGGCGCTTATTTGGAGCAGCGGACGTTGAACAAAACGCGCTCTGCTATTAAGGAGCTCACAGAGATGGCGCCTGAAAGCGCTTTAAAGCAAATGGCAAACGGGGAGTTTGAAGAAGTTGAAGTTGACGAAGTCGATGTAGGCGACATTCTGTTGGTTAAAACCGGGGCAAAGATACCTGTTGACGGAACTGTTACATCCGGTGAAGGCAGCATAAACGAGGCAAGCATCACGGGCGAGTCTATTCCTGTTTTAAAAGAAGAGGGCTCAAATGTATTTGCTGGTACAATCCTTGATAATGGAACTATTCAAATTGTAGCAGT
This sequence comes from uncultured Oscillospiraceae bacterium, assembly GCA_964461335.1. Taxonomy (GTDB): domain Bacteria; phylum Bacillota; class Clostridia; order Christensenellales; family CAG-138; genus JAKJBL01. The sequence goes on along the minus strand of CAYWTY010000079.1, from coordinate 1,652 downwards.
ACGTGTAGGCGAAGACACAACATTTG
>CAYWTY010000079.1:0-1616 GCA_964461335.1 uncultured Oscillospiraceae bacterium | reverse complement strand
GTGTTGGCGCTTAAGGCGAAGGAAGTGCTGGGAATTGAGCTGGTAGAGGAGGCACAGGATTCTAAATCAGCAGCTGAACGTTTTATTGACCGCTTCGCAAAATATTACACACCTGTTGTTCTTCTTATTGGGATACTTGTTTGGGCCATATCGCGCAACCTTGAACTTGCCATTACAATTCTCGTTCTCGGGTGCCCAGGCGCTTTAGTAATCGGCGTCCCTGTATCCAATGTAGCTGGCATCGGAAATGGAGCACGCCATGGCGTACTGCTAAAAGGCAGTGAGGTAATTGGTGACTTTAGCAGGGTTGAGACAATGGTGTTCGATAAAACAGGCACATTAACAGCAGGAAGGCCATCTGTTGCACAAAAGAAATACTATGGGGAAAACATTGACGAGGCGTTAGGGTATCTCGCAAGCGTTGAACGGGAGTCCGATCACCCGCTGGCAAAAGCAGTATTAGAAGAAATCGGCGAAACTACCTTTACAACTGTTGAAAACACTGAGGTTGTTAAAGGCGGCGGTATTATTGCAAGAGTGAACGGGCATAGAATAGCAGTTGGAAATGTCGCCTTAATGGAAAGAGAAGCTGTGGAGCTAAGCGAGCAGGCAAAAGCTGATATAGACAGTTTCGAAAAGAGCGGGAACTCGCTTGTCTTGACTTCTATCGATTCCCAACTTAAGCTTTTGATGGGGGTTCGTGACCAAATACGCAAAGGTGTAAAGGAAGATTTGCGAAGGCTAAAAAAGCTGGGCGTTAAAAACCTTATTATGCTCTCAGGCGATAACCAGGGTACAGTTGATGCAGTGAGCCGGGAACTTGGCTTAACAAAAGCCCATGGAAACATGCTCCCTGAGGATAAGTCAGCTTATATCGCTAAGCTGATTGAAGAAGGCCAAATTGTTGCCTTCGTAGGCGATGGCGTAAATGACAGCCCTTCCCTCGCATTGTCGCATATAGGTATCGCCATGGGGAGCGGCACAGATGTAGCCATAGAAACTTCTGATGTTGTCTTAATGAATTCAGATTTTAGCCGGCTGCCTCACGCACTTGGGTTAACAAAAGCAACAGCAAGGAATATGAAGCAAAACATCTTGATTGCATTAGGTGTTGTACTGTTTTTGCTTGCAAGCGTATTCTTTAGCGAATGGATGAATATGTCCATAGGCATGCTTGTACATGAAGCGAGTATTCTTGTGGTAATCTTAAACGGCATGAGACTGCTTCGATATAAGTTGAGGAAATAATTAACGTAGAAAAGGAGATTAAAATGAAAACTGCAACAATCCAACTTGAGACCTTAGCCTGCCCCTCATGTGTGCTAAAAATCGAAAACGCGCTAAAAGCGCTAAGCGGTGTAGAAAAGGAAAGCGTAAAGGTTCTGTTTAACTCAAGCAAGGCAAAGTTTGACTTTGACGATGAAAAACTTACTGTTAATGATGCAGAAAAAGCCATTACTGCACTTGGATACGAAGTTAAAAAGTCGCAAGTAAAAGCGAAATAACTATAACCTTTACTGGAGCCCATATATGCGCAAGCTGCACAAAATAAAGTGCAGCTTTTTTTGTGGGAAGACAATTTAATGCGCGATTTAAAGAAATAACACGCTTACAAA
>CAYWTY010000078.1:0-6197 GCA_964461335.1 uncultured Oscillospiraceae bacterium | reverse complement strand
CTTGGGCTTATAGCCCTAGAGCAAACCACCCCTTGGAGGGGTGGTCGTGATTTGTTGCTGCGCATAGGTATTTCTTAAGCTATATAGGGGGTGTGGGGCATGGTCGCAGCACGAAGAAGGAAAAGCCCAGCTTCGAAGAACGGGCTTGTTTTACGAATTATTAAAGCAGCATTGTTCGGGTGTGTGCTTACTATCCTTGCTATACTCTTGTTTGCACTACTGCTGAAGTGGGATGTGCTTTTAGAAAGCAGTATACCTGTAGCTACAAGCTTTATTAAAGCGCTGTGCGCAGGCGCAACAGGTTTTTTGGTAGGGCGGGGCTTGCAGCAAAAGGTGTGGCTATTTGCGGGTGCAGGGGGTGCGGTGTATGTCCTTATGGCCTTCATTGCCTTTGCTGTTTTAGAAAAGGTGTTTTCACTAAGCCTGGGCTTATTGGCGGACTTGCTTATGGGTTTTGTCGCAGGTATTGCAGGGGGGCTGCTCACCCAGTTAAAGAAGAATTAAGCGCTTTTAGGGCTAAAGTGCCTGTTATGCTTGTTTTTATGGAGCCTGAGGCGTATAATAACACGAGTTATTAACTTGAATAAAGTATGCTTTGGGGCATACAAAGCTGCAAAACCGCTTTAGTGCATTGAGTTGCTTGATTAGCTAAACAGAATGCCGTGGGGCGGCTGAAATTGCGGCATGAACCCTAAAGCCAAAAAAGAAGGAGACTAATATTTGGCATCAAAACTAAAGATAATTCCATTGGGCGGTGTCAGCGAAATCGGGAAGAACATTACAGTACTCGAATATGGCAAGGACATCGTTGTTGTTGATTGTGGTCTTATATTTCCGGATGAAGAAATGCTTGGAATTGACCTCGTAATACCGGACATGTCATATCTTGAAAGCAACGCAGACAAAATAAGGGGCATCCTTATAACACACGGGCATGAAGACCATATCGGAGCCTTGCCTTTTGCGCTAAATCGCTTTAAAGTCCCGGTTTACGGAACCCGGCTTACAGTTGCGCTTATTGAGCATAAGCTTGAAGAACACAAGGTTTCTGGCGCAGAGCTTATTTGCGTTGACCCGGGCGAAAAAATACGCCTCGGCTGTTTCAACATAGAATTTATAAAAACCTGCCATTCCATTGCAGGGGCTGTTGCACTTGCAATTACTACCCCAATAGGCACTGTTATCCATACTGGAGATTTTAAAGTTGACTATACACCCATTGATGGTGAGCCGATGGATGTAATACGCCTTGCGCACTATGGTGCTAAGGGTGTCTTGGCATTGCTTTCTGATAGTACAAATGTGGAGCGCCCAGGATATACGCAGTCAGAACGCGAAATTGGCAAAACATTCGAGCATTATTTCAAGAATGCGCAGGGCCGGGTTATTGTGGCCTCCTTTGCTTCTAACATTTACCGGATTCAACAGGTTGCAGATGTGGCTATTGCCCATGGCAGAGATATCTGCTTCCAAGGGCGCAGCCTAGTAAATACTTCTAAAACAGCAATTGAGCTTGGGTATCTCAATATCCCAGAGGGCAAAATTGTTGATATTGAGAAGCTTTCTCGCTTAAGCGCAGATAGAATCTGTGTAATTACAACAGGCAGCCAGGGCGAACCAATGAGCGGCCTTTTCCGAATGGCGAACTCCTCGCATAAACTTAACATTGGTGCAGGGGATACCGTAATAATATCCGCTTCTGCCATCCCCGGGAATGAGCGCGGTGTATCGCGCGTAATAAACCAGTTGTTTCAAAAGGGTGCAATGGTAGTTTATGACCAAATGGCGGATGTGCATGTATCTGGCCACGCGTGCAGGGAGGAGCTAAGGCTGATGCTCAACCTGACGAAACCCAAGTATTTTATCCCTGTGCATGGTGAGTACAGGCATCTCTACATGCATGCCCAGCTTGCAGAGGAGATGGGGGTTGAGCAGGAAAACATATTTGTTGCTGATATCGGAGATGTTGTTGAGCTAACCACAAACAGCGGCAGGATAAGCGGCACTGTACCTGCAGGCAGCGTAATGGTTGATGGCTTGGGAATTGGCGATATTGGCAATGTAGTGTTAAAGGATCGGCGCCTGCTGTCGCAGGACGGGCTTGTAACTGCTATTATAGTCTTAGAGAAGGAAACGGGGAGGCTTATGGCTGAACCTGAAATCATTTCCCGCGGCTTTGTCTACATGAAGGAATCAGAGCTTTTAATTCAAGAGGCGCGCGATATACTTCGGAAGCAGGCAATAGCTTTTAGTGAGCGTCACCAGTCAGAATGGGCCTGCATTAAGAACAATATACGAAACTCGCTGCGTGAATACTTTTATAATAAGACAAAGCGGACCCCGATGATTTTGCCCATTGTAGTGGAAATCTCTTAACCTGTGGGCGAAAGGCTGCGTGTAAATTACTGTGAATAAACAGGTGTGCTGAATGGTTGAAGAAACTGCGCAAGCACTGGCTAATGCTTTAAGAAGCAGCCAGGAGTATAGGCAATATCTCGCTTTAAAAGAGATTGCAATGAAAGATGATTCAACGCGCTCACTTTATGCTGAGTATAAACGGCTCATGGTGCAGGCGCAGGCATATGAAGTTGCAGGCAGAAGGAATGAGGATGTATTAAGCCAGTTGAATAGACTGGCTGAGGTGCTCCAATTTAATTCGGATGCTGCAGCTTTCCTTTTAGCCGAATTAAGGCTCAATGCGCTGCTTGGCAAAGTATATAAGCTGCTCGCAGAGGCTGTTGGGGCGGATTTAAGCGTCTTAGGGGAATAATGCTGGTGCAGCCTTAGCTTGGGTTAAGGTTGCGCACCCTAAACAGGCTTGCTATAATTAGTGTGAGCAAGCATGCATTGTATTGTTATATTTAAGAGAATATTATGGATAAAGCCGAAAATAAAGCCTTTAAAATACCTCAGTGGTTAAAAACCGCCTGGCCCTATATCAGGCCGGTTTTAGTGTTGAGTTTAAGCCTTGCCATTTCATATGGCATATTTTCAAAAGCAGCCGCGTATATCCAGACCCGCTACATACGCCCTGTGGATATAAATGACCCAACCCCCTACATGCTCGTTGTAGAAAACAGCGATTCTGCAAGCCGTATCGCAACAAAGCTGTATGAAGCCTGTGGTGAAGATGAAAAGGGGATTATCTCAAATAAGGCTGTCTTTAAAGTATATGTGGACTTTGTCGGCAAGGCGAATAAACTTAAGGCTGGGACATATGTTATATCCAAAAACATGGACATACCACAGATTGTTGACATCATATGCGCCGGCAACCCACCAAAGCCGACAGTTAAGTTTACTGTGCAGGAAGGGTTTACTATAAGCGGGGTACTTTGGTCCCTAGATAAGGCGGGCATTAAAGTAGACGAAGACGCTTTTCGTTCGCTCTGCAACGATACTGAGGCGTTTTCAAAATACTCCTTTATAGATCAGCTCACTGTTCGCTCTAATAAAGAACGTGACTATGCGCTCGAAGGCTACCTCTTCCCAGACACTTACGAAGTATTTATCGATGTGCGGCCTGAAGCTGTAATAAATAAAATGCTCATGCGCTTTTATGAAATATTCACTGACGAATATATTGCACGCGCCAAGGAATTAAATATGAGCATTGATGATGTTGTTACGCTTGCCTCTATTATTGAAAGAGAGGCATCCGTTGAAGAAGACTTCTACAAAGTTTCAGCAGTATTCCATAATCGGCTTAAAAGCGGGCAGAAGCTTGAGTCTTGCGCTACAATGCAGTATGCGTTAAAAGTTAATAAATACGTTTATACTGAAGAAGAGCGCGCAACGCAATCTCCATACAATACCTATCTTTACGAAGGCCTGCCTGCCGGGCCTGTTTCAAACCCCGGTAAACGGGCAATTGAAGCTGCGCTTTACCCGAATGAAGAGTATATTGAAAAGGAATATAAGTATTTTTGCAACATGGATTTGCCTGAAAATAAAGCGCTGGTGTTTGCGCGCACCTTTGAGGAGCATCAGGCAAATGTGGAGCGTTATTCAAAGTACTGGTAATGGTTATTATGCATTTCTGATTTTTATACTTCTGCATGCGTTAAATGCTCTAGGAAGCAAGATATGTTTGTTTTTAGCGCCCGCACCAAATAGAATACGGCACTATTAGGTCAGGACTCTTACTAATCCTTTAAGCTTAGAGGCTAGGATTTCCAGTGATTATTCGACATATTATTTACTTAACAGTAAATTCATCAAATCGTGCCTATGCGCATGATAAGATTAGCGTAAAGAGAGGGAAGTTATTATTTTAGGAAGGCAGGCGTTAATATGAAATGGCTTCAAAGCGTTATGCTTGCTTGTGTAGTCTGTATCTTCATATCAGCCTGTGCTTCTATATCTTTTCACGAGTCAACTCTTAAAGCCCCAGAACAAGCAATTGCTATTCCCCCAAAACAGGTTGTGATAGATGAAGAGCCTGATGCCTTAATTCAAGATGAGCCAAAGTTTACCCCTGCGTCAACCTGTGTGGAAGAGGCACTACCAGGTTCTAATACAAAGGCTGAAGACGCAGAGGAAGAAGCGCTTAAAGAGCAGGGCTCTGTTCCAACTGCAGACACCCCTTTGCAGGAAGCTTCCATCGAAGGCAATATGGCTGAAAATGATGCGGGTTATACAGAGAGTGACGATTGCTTGCAGTATGCTTTGCAGCCTCAAGAGTCAGCTCTTCAAACATCAGGCCATGAGGATAGCTCTCAAGATGCCCATATTAAACTTGCGCTTAAGCACTTTGGCCTAAAGCCGGAGCTTGATAATAGCCAAATAAAAGTAACTTATAATTCAGAAGAACTGTTTTCTTGTTTTTTGTTAAGCAGTTACTCAAAGCAGCCTTACCCAAGGCCTTTAACTATAGATAAAGCAACAGGTGCAGTTTGCACTCTTGCAGACTTCTTTTCGCATACAGACAGCAGCTGGAAAGCCTTACTTCGCGATATAGTTTCTGATGAAGCGCTTGCTCGGGGAATGACGCTTTTATGCGAGGTGCCCCCAGTATCAGGCAATCACCCTTTTTATATTGCTGAAGGCGTTATAGTTCTTGTATACAGACCATATGAAATAACCACATTTGAGGGTGGCTCCCCCTGTTTTGCACTTCCAATGAATGAGTTAAAGGCGTATACATCCGGTGCCTACGGCATTGGAAATTAGACCTAAGAATAATGCGAAAATTAAATTTGCACATTTTTCTGATGTCTGTATTTTTTTGCCTTCGGAATCAGTGCTTCCTTAGTGCCAATTATATATTAAAGCAAGTTGTGTAATTGTGCAGGCGCATTAGTTTCTCCGAACCAAGTTTTAATTAAGAGCAGCTTTTTTGAGCGCCTTAGCTTTTTTATATATGCCTCGTATGCCTGCGCTTCACTGCGCGTGTTGTGTTCTTTTGAATATACAAGCATTACCGGAAGCCGCCCCCGCACGTATTTTGCACCGCTGCCTAAGTTGTGAAGAGCTATTCGCGCCTCTACATCAGCTGCATAGCCTGTGTAGAGAGAGTTATCGCTACAAAGCACCATATATGTATAATAAGCCTTCTTGCCCATAGTCATAAGATAGCACATTGAGCCGTGCGATGCAGCTTCCATTATGCTTTATGGTCTATAAAATGAGTATTTAGCAAATAATATAGCCAACTTGTTAAGAACATAGAAATCCAAGATTGACAGGTCATGCGCTTTCTGCTAAAATACTTTACTGTCGGTAGTGCAACGGGCCATTGAATACTGATATGCGGCAGGCAGTGATTTACCGGCCGGCTCTTATTCTATTGTGCGCCTGTAGCTCAGCAGGATAGAGCAACGGCCTTCTAAGCCGTAGGCCCCGGGTTCGAATCCCTGCAGGCGCGCCAATTTGGTTTTGGTGGGTATAGTTCAGATGGTTAGAATGCCAGATTGTGGCTCTGGAGGTCGTGGGTTCAATTCCCACTACCCACCCCATTACCAAGTATGGCTCGTGCACTTCTAATGGGGTGTAGCCAAGCGGTAAGGCACGGGACTTTGACTCCCGCAACGTAGGTTCGATCCCTGCCACCCCAGCCATCCGACCCGTTAGCTCAGGCGGTAGAGCACCTGACTTTTAATCAGGGTGTCCGGAGTTCGAGTCTCCGACGGGTCACCAAAATAACAGTTCGTGCGGGCGTGGCGGAATTGGCAGACGCGCCAGATTTAGGTTCTGGT
>CAYWTY010000077.1:0-6351 GCA_964461335.1 uncultured Oscillospiraceae bacterium | reverse complement strand
TTTCAGAATATTATTGCATTTGTGTTTCCCGATGGGATACAATAGAGTAAGTAAAACTGTTTTCGGGGGTGTATTATGAACAGGTTAAAAGAGTTGCGCCTTAGAACTGGTTATACCCAAGAAATGCTCGGCAACTTTCTTGGAGTACAGAAAGCTGCAATTTGCAAATATGAAACAGGCCGCGCCAACCTCCCCCAAGAAATACTCCTTCGCTTGGCGGATTTGTTCTCTGTTAGCACTGACTATATCCTTAAACGCGAATCTTCGCACGAAGGAAACAGCTTCGCACAACGAATTGTACAAGTTCCTATAGTTGGCAAGGTGCATGCGGGGCTGCCAATACTTGCAGAAGAAAATATAGCAGAGTACATTTCAGTACCAGATGGCGATTTAAAAAGCGGTGAATACTTTTTTATGGAAGTTGAAGGGGACTGTATGGAGGATGCCCATATTATTGAGGGTGCAATGGTGCTTGTGCGAATGCAGCCCCATATAGAAAACAGCCAAGTTGCTGTTGTGCGTATAAACGATGAAGTAGTGCTGCGCCGCGCAAAATGGATACAGAACCAACTTATGCTATACCCTGCTAACCAAAACTATGAACCCATGATAATTGCAGGCGGCGGTGTGCAAATAATTGGCAGGGTTATCGAAGTTAGAATTCAGGGTCTATAAAAGACTAATGCAAACACCAAAACAGGCGCAATACACGCGCCTGTTTTTTGTTTACACCATGAATATTCGTTTAGCTTACTTATGCTCGATAGCTCCAAAACGGCACTTCTCCATGCATGCGCCGCATTTGATGCACTTCTCTTGGTCAATAACATATGTCTTTTTAATTTCGCCTGAAATTGCGTTAACCGGGCAAACCCTTGCGCATAAACTGCAGCCTGTGCATTTTGCGGGGTCAATAATGTAGCTTAACAGTGCTTTGCACACCCCAGCCGGGCAGCGTTTTTCGTTAATATGCGCCTCATACTCATCACGGAAATAACGAATAGTTGAAAGTACAGGGTTAGGCGCAGTCTGCCCTAGTCCGCATAAAGAAGCAGCTTTTATGTTTTTAGCAAGGCGCTCGAGTTTATCAATATCCTCTGGCTCGCCCTTGCCTTCAGTAATTTTTGTGAGCATTTCGTACATTCTGCGTGTACCTATGCGGCATGGTGGGCATTTCCCACAGGATTCATCGACTGTAAACTCTAAGAAGAATTTTGCGATATCGACCATGCAGTTGTCTTCGTCAAGAACTATCATCCCGCCGGAACCCATCATTGACCCTATGGAAAGAAGGTTATCATAATCTATCGGCGTGTCTAAATGCTCTGCAGGTATGCAGCCGCCTGAAGGGCCGCCTGTCTGTGCAGCTTTAAACGCTTTTCCACCCGGGATACCACCACCGATTTCATAAATAACTTCACGCAGGGTTGTACCCATTGGGATTTCAACTAAGCCTGTATTTGTTATTTTCCCGCCAAGCGCAAATACCTTAGTACCCTTGCTCTTTTCTGTGCCCATTTGTGCAAACCATTCAGGGCCATTTAGAATTATCTGGCATATATTGGCATAGGTTTCGACATTATTCAGCAATGTCGGCTTCCCAAATAAGCCTTTAACTGCAGGGAACGGCGGGCGTGGTCTCGGTTCGCCTCTTCCACCTTCAATTGAAGCGAGTAAAGCTGTTTCTTCACCGCATACGAACGCACCGGATCCAAGACGCAAATCGATATCAAAATTGAAATCCGTCCCAAAGATACCTTTGCCCAAAAGGCTCATCTTCCGCGCCTGGTCTATTGCAATACGCAGCCTTTTAACAGCTATCGGGTATTCTGCACGCACATAGATATAACCCTGCTGCGCACCTATTGCATAGCCTGCAATAGCCATTGCCTCAAGTACAGCGTGAGGGTCACCTTCGAGCACAGAACGGTCCATAAAGGCGCCGGGGTCACCCTCGTCTGCATTGCAGCAAACGTATTTAACGTCACTCACAGGCTTCTGGGCAAGCGACCATTTAATTCCTGCAGGGAACCCGCCGCCGCCTCTGCCGCGAAGACCTGAACGCTTTAAAATATCAATAACTTCCTCTGGCGTAAGCTCCAACAGGCATTTTGCAAGCGCCCTGTAGCCATCAAAAGCAATGTATTCGTTAATATTCTCAGGGTCAATAACTCCACAGTTGCGAAGAGCTACCCTGTGTTGCTTTTTGTAGAAGCTAACCTCATTAAGAGAGCGGATATTCTCGCTTTCATCAATACTCTCAGAATAGAGCAAGTCACGCACAATGCGCCCTTTAACAAGATGCTCCGAAACAATTCGCGGTATGTCTTCAACTTTTATATGGCTGTAAAACGCGCCTTCCGGGTAAATAATTACAACAGGCCCTGTTTCGCATAAACCAAAACAGCCTGTTGGTACGACCTTAATTTCGTTTTCCAAACCAGCCTTTTTTATTTCTTCTTCGAATGCATCAATTATTTTATGAGCTCCGGAAGAAGTGCAACCAGTGCCTGTGCAGCACAAAACCTGTGAACGGAAATAACCCATTATACTCTAACCCCCTTCAGCTGCATCAGTTATTATGCGCTTCATAATACCCGATTGTATAGTCGCGAACTGCATTGCCGTTAACAATGTGCTCTGTAACAATCTTTCCAACCATATCGGGTGTTACCTTTACATAGGTGACCTTTTCTTCTCCCGGCTTATATATTTCTACAATTGGCTCCAGCCGGCATACACCAATGCAGCCAGTTTGCGCAACTACAACACTGGCGAGGTTACGTTTTGCTACTTCGTCCATAAATGCAGTTAACACAGGCCTCGCACCTGCCGCTATACCGCAAGTTGCCATACCAACAACAACTCGGGTTGCTTCGGTGTCTTTCCTCATGTTAATTGCATCCAGAGTCTTCTTGCGGATGTCTTCAAGCTCCTGCAGAGTTTTCATTATTTAAGCACCTCCATATAATGTGTGAATGCCTTCAGTAAGATAGTCTCTTATCCAGGCCATTACTTCCGGCAGATTAAAGGGGACATCTTCACCCAATGTCCTCCTGATTTCCCTTGTATCAAATCTAAACTCGCACTCATCTACCTTGTGCAAATATAGAAAGTTGACATTTTCGTTGCATATTACGCTCGTATAAATCGTTTGCGCCATATCACCAAGCGGCGGACAATCCCAATGCGAAAGCTTGTATTCGGCTTTAATGCAAGTCCCCTCGCCGAGCTTGGAGCTTAGGCTAAAACAGCCTCCTGCTGCCTCTGCACCTGCCTTAAACATGGGAATGCCCAAACCTACCTTTCTGGTAGTGCGGCTTGTTGCATACGGGTTTTCAACCCTCTTTAGCAGTTCCTCGTCCATCCCGCAGCCATTGTCAAAAACCGAAACTCGCAACTTGTCGCTTTCATGGGAAACTTCGATACTAATCTCAATGAGCGAGGCCTGCGCAGTAAGAGAGTTCTGAATTATGTCCAATACATGAAGGGAAATCTCCTTCATCATCATGGGAATACTTCAGCCTTTCTGGCGATATTTTTCAACTATACCATGTATTAAATCAGTCGTAAGCCTGCCATAGACCTCGCCGTCAATCATCATTGCAGGCGCAAGGCCGCAGCAGCCAATGCAACGCGTTGCTTCAAGTGTGAACAGCCTGTCAGGTGTGGTACAGCCCGGCTCAACCTTAAGCTCTTTTTGTAGTTCTTCGAAGATTATTGCTCCTCCACGCACATAACAGGCAGTACCCATGCACATGCTTATGGTATGCCGCCCTTTCGGGCTAAGGGTAAACTGCGAATAGAACGTGGCTATGCCGTAGATTTTCGAAACAGGTTGGCCGGTTTTTTGGGAAATATACTGCTGCACGCTTTCATCTATACAACCGCAGATTTCCTGCGCATGCTGCATAATGGGCAACAGCCCCCCCTGCTCACCCTTCCATTGTTCGATAACCGGGTCAAGCTGATTGAGCTGGCACTGATGGGTTCCGCATTCTGTGGACATAAACATCTACCTCCATTTTCAATCGACCTAAATCAAGCCGATGGCAGGCAAGATTGACACATATTTATCATGCCATAGCAATTGTAGCATAAGCTGCAATCGAATAAAAGGCTATCTGCTATTTTATAAACTATATATTTATTTGTTTTACATGCTGTTTCTATATGCGGTTTATAGAGATTGTGTCTGTTACTAGCGACTGCATTAGGGTATCATGCGCTTCAAGTGGAACTTGTGAAACAACCTGAAATGATAAACAAAAACCCATACGCAATGCGTTGGTTTTTTTAAGATACCTGTCGTAGTAGCCTGCACCTCTTCCAAGCCTGCCGCCGTTTGCATCAAACGCCAACCCTGGTACAAGCACTAAATCAAACTCATCAGGAGCTATTACTTTTGAGCGTGCAGGGCTTGGCATTCGCAAACCAAGTACGCCTGTTTCCCATGCATCTTTATCAATGGGTTCGAGCGCAATCATATCTGATTTTCCTTTAATATAGGGGAAAGCAACCCTTTTGCCATCAGCAATCGCGTTGTTTATAAACGCTTCAGGGTCAGCCTCATGCGCCATTGCAAAATAGCAAAATATTAACTTTGCACTACTGTATGCCGGATGCTCAAGCACTTTTTGGCATGCTAAGTTTGACCTAATTTTCACTTGGCCGCTATCCAATGCGCGAAGCCCATTTTGCATATGCTTTCGAAGTTCTGCCTTCTGTATGCGTATATCACTTATTATCGTCATAACTCATTCCACAAGAATTGCTTGGGCTATTGCAAGCGTTTTTATATGCGAGATGCTCAGGTGAATGGTGCTGCCACCCATCTTTAGCATTCTTTCTTTTGCTGCATTCCAAAGCGCAGCATAAGGTTGGCCTGTTTCAGTATGCAGAATCTCTATATCACGCCAGCTAATGCCGTTAAACCCGGCAGCTAATGCCTTGGCAGTAGCTTCTTTTGCAGCAAATATACCAGCCAAGGTTTGAGCATCCAGGTTGCGCTGTTCATAGTATGCTAATTCGTTTTCAGTAAAAACACGTTCGAGAAATGCCTTCTGCAAAGCAGCACGCCGAATTCTTTCGACTTCTATTACATCAATTCCTGTACCTACAACCATGCAAACCCTCCACTTTTGGTTACAGTGTATTGTAGCTTCATGTAAGCAAATTTGTCAATCCGTTTCAGGCGCTTCTTTAGCAGCGCGCGCAGCATCTTCTACTGCAAGAGCCATTACTTCTGCGGCAGCTGCATATAACGGAAACAGCGAATTCACTTTAACCCTTGAAGTTGAAAGCGAAAATATAGTGTCTCCATCCATACAAGTATGAACAGGTCTTATTGAAAGTGCAAACCCGTTGTGCGCTTGGGATGCAAGCTTATTCGCCTGTTCACGCGTTAGAATAGCATTTGTTGCAATAATCCCGAGTGTAGTGTTTGTAAACCCAGACATAGGCGAAAGCTCCGAGAGTCTCTCAATACATGGCGTAAACATTCCATCAGTTTGAGCGCCCGCTAATAATCTGCCTGTACTGTGTTCGTAAACATCGCCAAATGCATTAACAACAGCAAGTGCCGCCAAGCACACGCCATATGGCAGCTCAACATAGCTTGAGCCCAACCCTCCGTACACTGCATGCTGCATACCAAAAGCCTTCCCTATTGTTGCGCCGGTACCTGCCCCTATTCTCCCCCTAAGCTGTGCATTAGCTGAAGCTGCTTTGCAGGCAGCATACCCTTGTGCTCTGCCTGGGCGTATATCAGCATTGCCAACCCCCAAATCAAAGAGCACTGCAGCTGGCACAATCGGCACAACGCCAACACCTACATCAAGGCCTATTCCGCGCTCTTCTAAGTATTGCATTGCGCCTGATGCTGCATCAAGCCCATATGCGCTTCCTCCGGATAGCATAATTGCATGCACGCACTCAACCAGATTATAACCTCTTAGAAGGTCAGTTTCACGGGTACCAGGCGCTGCACCCCGCACATCCACACCTGCCACAGCTCCGGGGCATATAATTACGGTACAGCCCGTTCTTGCCTCTTCATTTGACCAGTGCCCGACTCGTATTGGGTCAAGGCTTGTTAAGCCGCGTTGCATAAATACTCCCCCCTATCGTGGTTACATGACTCTTTAGCAAAGTATATTAAGCTAATATGCACCCTTAAAAAGCAGCACAGCTTACGCTTTGTGTTTTAGCGTCTCCTAAAGTATATACGATTTTTCGGGAACACATCAACCATTATGCATGTAAAGAATAGAGATAGTTTTAAAAATGGTATAAAAAAGCGGCTCTACACTAAAGATTGGGGTAAGGGAGAAAAATAGAGAAGCATAACGC
>CAYWTY010000076.1:0-6611 GCA_964461335.1 uncultured Oscillospiraceae bacterium | reverse complement strand
TCAGTTATTATTTTATCTGACAATAGAGGTTTACACAATTTATTCAGCACTCTCTTTTGTTTTTTGCGGAACTGGTGCCTGCATCGGTTCTATTTTTTTATATATCCCATTATCAGCAAGTAAGGAGCATAGTTTGCATACCCCTTTCCCTGCCAATTTCGGGCCTTTCCGCCTCATCCTCCCTCCACCCACCTAACCTCACTGCCATCCGTGAACAAAAAGATAAATTCCTGCTTGGAAAGCGGGGTTACCTTATCAACAGTCTTTAGCCAAGCCTGTTCGTCAAACTCTGTTAAAGGCTTTGCATCTTCAAAGCAGCTAAGGAATCTCTGACTTTTCTCGCGCCTTTCTTCGCGTTCAAGGCGTTCTGCATGTATTGCCTGCTTCTCTTTTTCAAGGGCAGCATACTGCTCCTGCATAGTGGTGTACCTTTGCTTGTAGTCAAGCTGGTCCATAGCCCGGGCTGCGTTTTCTACAACACTGTTTTGCATGCGCTCTGCTAAAGCGTCAAGCTCATCCTGGAGCTTTGTATATGCGGTGTTTAGGTGCGATATGTCGCCAAGCTCTTTTAGCGTGTCTTTAAGGCTATTTAGCCTTTCAGCTTTATTTGTAAGCAGGGAGTTAAACGCCCCGATAAATGCATCTTTAATTAAGGTCTCGTCTAAGGTCGGGCTCGTGCAGCGCGGGTTGTTGCGGTATCTGCTGTTGCATTGCCAGACAACCTTGCGGTTATCAGTATTTGAATGCCATACTTTTGGCCCATAGTTATACCCGCAGTCAGAGCAAATTAGCTTGTGTGCTAGGCAACTCTTTGTACTTCGTGATTTACCGGTCTTTCGTCTTGCCTCTATAATGCTCTGCACAAGGTCAAAGGTTGCAGGGGGGATAATAGCTTCATGGCTGTTTTCTACATGGTACTGGGGTACTTCGCCTTCATTGCGCTTCTTTTTCTTTGTGAGGAAGTCAACAGTAAAGCGCTTTTGCAATATTGCTTCACCTTTGAACTTTTCATTTGTAAGGATGCTCATAATAGTTTCAACATGCCATGCTTTTTTGCCGGTAGGGGAGGGGATATGCTTTTCCATTAAGAGCTTTGTGATTTTAGTTGCTGAGTTCCCCTCAAGAAAGAGCTTATAGATTAGCTTTACTGTTTCAGCCTCCTTCTTAACTACCTTGGGCATACCATCCTCACCTTTTTCATACCCTAAAAAGTTCTTGTAGGGTAGGCTCACTTTTCCGGCAGCAAAGCGCCTGCGCTGACCCCATTTAATGTTTTCAGAGAGGCTTCTGCTCTCTTCCTGGGCTAAGGAAGCCATAATAGTAATTAGCAATTCGCCCTTACTGTCTAAGGTGTAGATTCCCTCTTTCTCAAAGTATACTTCAACGCCTTTATCCTTAAGCTTTCGTATAGCTGTGAGGCTGTCTACTGTGTTTCTTGCAAACCTGCTTATTGATTTAGTTATTATCATGTCTATCTTGCCGTTTAGAGCATCTTCAATCATGCGGTTAAAACCATCGCGTTTCTTAGTGTTGGTGCCTGATATGCCTTCGTCCGCATATACCTCAACAAGTTCCCAGCCCTCTTTTTCACTTATGTATTTTGTATAATGGCTTACCTGAGCTTCATAGCTTGAAAGCTGCTCAATGTTGTCAGTAGAGACTCTTGCATATGCAGCAACACGTTTCTTGCTTAAGGGGTGAAAGCCCTGCTCAAGAATATGCTTTGTTGGGGGTATGACTGTTACTTTTAAAGCGCTTGATTGCATTTAAACTTCCTTTCTGCGCGGGTTGTCCTCGTATGTGCGCTCAACAATGCGCTCGTCAAAGAATATAAAGCTAAGCCTGTTTGCGTTTATAAGCACCTCCTTAACCTGTGCTAGGAAAGTCTCCTCGCTAAATGTGATTAACCCAAGCACCTCAGATGTTACGCGCATAAGGATATTCTCGGGAATTTGCTTTGACGCACAGTGCGCCTTACCTAACTTGTTGAATGTTGAGCAAATCCAAACAGGGCTTGCATACTTGCTCCCTGCATTAGCAATTTTGTGCCTGTAATGCTTTTTGCATATTGCGCACACAAGCTTGCTTATAAATGGGTATACGCTTCTTTTCTGATTCTTTGGGTGGTACACCATAGCTCTCCTTTTAATCTCTTCCTGGACTTTATTAAAGAGTTCTTTTTCAATGATTGGTTCATGGCTCCCCTCTACAAGGTATTTAGGGAGCGTATTAGAGTTAAAGCGCTTTCTTTTACTAATGTGGTCTAAAACAAATGTCTTTTGCAGGAGCATATCCCCTGTATACTTTTCATTCTCGAGAAGGTATTTAACCATGCTCTCATGCCATACGCCTCCGCGCTTAGTTTTAATATCAAGCTCATTTAGCTTTTCTGCAATGCTTACCTTGCTCATGCCGCTTAAGTAGTCATAAAATATCATCCTGACTGTTTCTGCTTCTTTTTGGATAATAGTGAGCTTCCCATGTATAAGCTTATAACCAAGCATTGAGATGCTTACTGGTCTGCCTTTAGCAAACTGTGTGCGTATGCGCCACTTGCAGTTTTCGCTTACTGATAGGCTTTCTTCCTGCGCATATGAGGCGAGGATAGTAAGCATTAGCTCACCATCCCCGCTCAATGAGTGAATATTCTGTTCTTCAAAGTATATATCAATGTTTAACGCTTTAAGCTCACGTACGGTTTCGAGCATTGTAACTGTGTTTCTTGCAAGCCTTGAGATGGATTTTGTTATTATTAAATCAAGCTTGCCTGCCCTGCAGTCACATAGTAATCTTTGAAACTCGGGTCTATTATCCTTTGTGCCTGTAAATGCCTCATCTGCATATACGCCTTTATACTCCCAATCAGGGTTGTGCTGGATATAGCTGCTGTAGTAGCTTACCTGAGCTGATTGTCTCCGGCAAAAATTGTTGCCGCTTCATCGTCTTCTTCATTACAGGATACATCCACATTGCTGTTATTGATAACTATATCGCCTCCGGATCCGCCCTCCAGACCCGATAAAATGCCATATCTGCTGGCCGAGATCTGTATATTACTGTTGGTAATAGTGGTTCCACCATTTACAGACCATACCCCTTGTTTTGCAGTAATTTTAACGTCAGGGCAGTTGAGTATATCAATCGTACAAAACGCTCCCAAAGCAAGACCTTTTGTTGTTGTAATACCAAGGTCTGCAACCTCGAGTACTTTAGCAGCTCTGCCTTTAGTGATTTTATCTGCTAGGGCATCTGGCTTGCCGCCTGCGCGCACCCTGCGTCCGCCCCTATTTGTTCCGTCTTTTGACACAGGCTGCACCTCCTTGTTAATCACCCGTTTGAACCAGACTTTTTTCGCGCGTGGCCCACCATCCGTTGCCAATTGAGTTAATTCCTGGGGATTCTGGTCCCCCTACCCAATTGGAAGGATGGCATTTGTGCCTATTCATGTAAAATAAGCCATACGAGTTAGATTATTGCAATTCTATTAGCTTGATAGTTTACTTTCATGACCTAATTGACTATAATAAGGTCGTGAGGGTAAGGTGAATGAATAAATTTGATACTCTTGACTATTTGCTGCATGAAAACAACGGCTACTTAAAAACCTCTGATGCAATAGCTGCTGGAATTTCCAGGCAGTATTTCGGAGAGTATGTTAGTAAGCGCGGTCTAGAGCGTGTAGCACGCGGGTTATATAAATCACAGGATGCTTGGGAAGATGGTATGTATGTAATCCAAACACGCTATCCCTCGACTGTGTTTTCCCACGAAACTGCACTATATCTTTTAAACTTGGCTGAGCGTGAGCCGCTCAAGTACTCTGTTACTTTTAGGGCCGGGGTTAATGCAACCGGCCTAACGAAACAGGGCGTAAAGGTTTACAAAATAAAGGAGAGCCTTTTTCATACAGGAATTAGTGAAGCTATATCACCAAATGGACACCTCCTGCGGGTTTATAATGCTGAACGTACAATCTGTGATTTGCTTCGCAGCATGCGCAATATTGAAATCCAGGAACTCCAAAGCGCAATTAGGGAATATGTCCGCAGTAGTAAAAAGAACATCCCATTGTTAATGCGTTACGCAAAACAATTCTCAGTTGAAAAAACTGCCAAGCAGTATTTGGAGGTTCTTTTGCCATGATTCATACATCAAGACAACTAAAAGCCTTAGTACGGAACCTTACTAAAGGCGATAGTGTGAAAGCACAGATTATTCTACGCAATTATGTTATGGAACGTTTCCTCGAGAGAGTTTCGCTCTCCAGATATAGGAATAATCTTATTTTAAAGGGCGGCACATTGGTTACTGCAATGGTAGGGCTAGATAACCGTTCTACATTGGATATAGACGTAACGCTTAAAGACTTATGCGCGTGTGAATAGTTGAAGCTTTAACCTCTTAGCACCGCGTCGAGCAGAATCTGGATTTCAGTAGGTATATGAATCTAGTAGCAGGTTGAGGTCTGAGATAATAAGTGGAGTGCAGCGGAAGGAGAAAACAGCGTGAAAAAAATCATCAATGATCCAAAAATTTTGTATCAGAGTTTTTAGGGGGCATTGTACTAGCATATGGTAAACGTATTGAGCTGATTGGGGAAGACAAACGCATTCTCATTAAGAAAAAAAGAAAAGTAGGCAAGGTTGCAGTAGTAACGGCGGGAGGCAGCGGGCATTTGCCAGTATTTCTGGGTTATGTTGGCAACGGATTGTTGGACGCATGTGCTGTGGGAAATGTTTTTGCCTCGCCTTCCGCGAGAAATATGTTTGTAATGTTAAAAGCAGTGGATCAGGGTGCAGGGGTGCTTTGTTTATATGGCAACTATGGCGGGGATCGGATGAACTTTGAAATGGCCTGTGAGATGGCGGGTTTCGAGGGCATCCTGACTCAGAAGGTGCTTGTCCGCGATGATGTTGCATCAAGTCCAAATGAATTTCAGGTCAACCGCCGTGGTGTTGCGGGAATGGTTTATGCATTCAAAGTGGCTGGGGCGGCTGCAGAGGAAATGATGTGCTTAGAAGATGTAACGAGTGTTGTACGGGATGCCCTTGCAAATATACTGACTATGGGCGTGGCACTCACGCCATGCATTATTCCAGATGTCGGGAAAGAGACATTTGCTATTGCCAAGGATGAAATGGAAATTGGTATGGGGATACATGGTGAGCCAGGTATTGAGGTAAGCAAGATTCTTTCGGCGGATAAGGTTGCCCTTGTAATGCTTAATCGCATACTTGAAGAAATGCCCCTTGTTACCGGTGATGAAGTCTCAGTTATGATCAACGGCTTAGGTGCTACGCCACTTGAAGAGCTTTTGATTATATATCGGCGCGTGCACCTATATTTGAAGGATATTGGAATACGCATTTTTATGCCACATATTGGTGAGTCTGCTACGTCCATGGAAATGGCGGGCTGTTCAATCACCTTATTTAAGCTGAATGCAAAAACAAAACCACTTCTGCGCAAACCAGCAAGTACCCCGTTCTACACTAATGAAAACAAGTAGATTAGGCTAAAATTGGACAAGTTGAAGTTAGGAGGACTATTGAAGACTATTGCCAATGTAATGAATGACAATGTGGGCTATCTTTCCGAACTTGATGCCCGTAATGGTGATGGTGACCTTGGAATTACGATGCGAGATGCCTTTAATGCTGCGGTGAAAGCCTCTGGAGAGGTCGAATCCTTAGACCTTGGAAAAACAATGATGAATTGTGCTATGTCCATTAATGCAGCGGCACCATCAACTTCAGGCAAGATAATTTCCTTATGGTTTATTGGTGCAGCGCCTCTTTTGTATGATAAGCAGAATGCCACATTGCTTGAATTTGCTCAGGCATTGAAAGCAGGAATACAGAATATCTGCACAAAAGCAAAATCTAATGTGGGGGATAAAACCATTTTAGATTCTATTTCTCCTGCAATAGAAGCCCTAATACAGCATGCCAATGAAGGTACAGCCATCGCAACCAAGGCGGCGTTTGAAGCAGCTAAGAAGGGAATGAAAAGCACGGAAGGAATGCTGCCTAAACACGGGCGTGCTGTTTATTACGGCGAAAGACTTCTAGGCTTGGTAGATGGTGGTGCCGTGGCAGGGAAGCTAATTTTTGAGGGCGCGTACTTGCACTATTGCAAATAAATAGCTTTAAGGAACTATGCATTAAAGGTATCAAAGGAAAAGGATTTGCTAAGTAGGTTATATATGAGATTAACGTGGAATTGGAGAAGATGTTGGAATCGATAATTTTACATCAGCAACCCCGCGCTTGGCCTTTGGCGTATGGGGCTAAGTTTTAGCCCTAATAAACACCCTCAGAGAATTACATATATATTGCATGATAGTAATAAATGCACTGCTATCAAGGCAAAAGGCGGTAGATATATCTATTGTGCGTTGCGATTTGAGCCTCAGTATTTAATGATGGAAATTAGATCAAGTTCGGCTTGAAGGTTGCTTATTATTGGGCAAACCTTTAAATATTATGCGAATTTAAGAGTTAAGCTTAAAAAAACGGAAATAAGCAGGAGACCATTTATGTTTAGAGTAGTTAGTAAGCGGGCGCTTCACGATACAGTAACTTTAATGGAAGTGCATGCGCCGCTTGTTG
>CAYWTY010000075.1:0-6947 GCA_964461335.1 uncultured Oscillospiraceae bacterium | reverse complement strand
GCTCCCCGTTGCTCTTGGTCTACCGCTCTACCCCAACTATTGACATAGAGCCAATTTTATTACTTAGGCTGTATTGGTTTATTCGAGTATCTATCTCTTGGCTGATAATGCGTATGCAGGAGCTCATGCGACTTGTGGCCGCAGGGCTCGCCTAAGAACTCATCGTAAATAACTTTTATTGCAGGGTTATGGTGTGATTTGCGAATTGGCATATCCCTGTCTTCCTCATAGGTTGCGCGTGTACGCGCAAGCAGCGGGTCAGTTGTTCTAAGCGTTTCCGCATCAACAATCGGCTGGCCGCCGCCTGTTACGCAGCCGCCCGGGCAGCCCATGATTTCTATGAAGTGGTAGTTCTTTTCGCCGCGCTTAATGGATTCAAGCAGCTTGCCTGCGTTTCCGGTTCCGTGGGCTACTGCAACGTTTACATCCATGCCGCCTATATGTACTGTGGCTTCTTTTATGCCCTCAAGCCCGCGTATATCGTTGTATTCGAGGGTTGAAAGCTCCTCGCCTGCAAGAATATCCGCAACTGTACGAAGCGCTGCTTCCATAACTCCGCCTGTTACGCCGAAGATTGTTGCTGCACCTGAAGATGCGCCGAGAATATCGTCAAACTCCTCATCCGGCAGGTTCACAAAGTCTATGCGCGCTTGTTTGACCATAGCTGCAAATTCGCGTGTTGTAAGGGTTTCGTCAACATCACGGTAACCATCGCGCCCCATTTCAGGCCGAATAATCTCGTATTTCTTTGCAGTGCATGGCATTACTGAAACAACGAAAACATCCTTTGGGTCAAGCCCGTTCTTTTGTGCGAAATATGTCTTTGTAAGTACACCCTGCATTTCATGCGGGCTCTTGCATGAAGAAAGGTTCGGCAGGAACTCGGGGTAAAAATGCTCGCAGTATTTAATCCAGCCTGGGCTGCATGATGTAATCATAGGCAGCACGCCGCCGTTTTTAATGCGGTCTATAAGCTCAGTGCCTTCTTCCAAAATTGTAAGGTCAGCAGCAAACTGGACGTCGAAAACGCGGTCTGCGCCAAGCCTTCGCATTGCTGAAACCATTTTGCCTGTGCAGCGCGTGCCCATAGGCATGCCGAACGATTCGCCTATTGCAAAACGTACAGCTGGCGCTGGCTGGAACACGACAAACTTCTTCGGGTCTGCAAGCGCAGCCCATACAGCCTTTGTAGCATCCTTTTCAGTAAGTGCGCCTGTTGGGCAGGCAAGTATGCACTGGCCGCAGTTAATGCATGCAGCTTCATCAAGGCTGTTTTCAAAGACTGAGCCGATTTGGGTTCTAAAGCCGCGGTGTTGAAGGCCAATAGCATATATGCCCTGCACCTTTTCGCATGCTGCAACACAGCGTCTGCAAAGTATGCACTTGTTATTATCCCTTACAATAGAGGGTGAAGCTTCGTCAATAGTGTGAATTGTGCGCGGGCCGTCAAATTCTATTTCTGTCATACCTAGCTCATCTGCAAGCGACTGCAGCTCGCAGGAGCGGTTGCGCTTGCATGTAAGGCAGGAACGGTCATGGTCTGAGAGTATAAGCCCAAGCACTGCACGCCTTGCATCAAGCACAACAGGCGTAGCTGTATTTACACAAAGCCCCTCTGTAACAGGCAGTACGCAGGATGCCTGGAGCTTGCCGGATTTTGTGTCTTCAACAAGGCACATTCTACATGCGCCTATATTGTTAATGTCTTTAAAGTTGCACAGCGTGGGTATTCGGATGCCTTCTCTTTGGGCGACTTCGAGAACAGTCATGCCCTCTTCTGCCTGAACCTGCCGCCCGTCAATTACCATGTTTATCATAGCGAATTTGTTCCTTTCTGCGTCTACATTCGCGGAGCATAGTTCCTTCTTTTTAAGAATAGACAGACCCCTATATAGAATACTTTCAATGTGACTAATTGTCAACATATTATCAATGTTTATCTAAAATTCATTTGTATATACTTAGGCATGGCGTTATACTTACCTGCAGAAGGCAATTTTAAAAAAAATAGCAGAACAAGCTAAAGCTTTTATTATTAAAAATTCGGAACCGCCCGCTGTCGCATAACGTTATATAGAATGCCCCCAAGCGGCTTAAGCTATAAGGGCGGATTGCGGCAGGAGGAGCTTAAATGCAAGAAAACAACTCGTCCCTAATTACTCTTCGTGGCGTAACAAAAATATACCGCGTAGGCTCAGTTGATATACATGCCCTGCGTGGGGTTGATTTGACCCTCAAAAAGGGTGAAATCTGCTGTGTCGTTGGGCGCTCAGGCTCAGGCAAATCAACGCTTCTTAATGTGCTTGCAGGGCTTGAAAAGCCTACATCAGGCGAAATCATTATTTCGCGCATGCGTATTGAGCGAATGACGCAAAGCGAGCTTATACGCTTCCGCCAAGATAAAGTAGGCTTCATCTTCCAGTCCTTCAACCTCATGCCATACTATACTGCGCTTGAAAACGTGGCATTTCCGCTTGTTTTCCGCGGCATAAGCAAACAAAAGCGGCTTGAGGCAGCGCGTAAAATACTTAAGGCTGTTGGCCTAGAAACGCATTTACAGCACAAGCCCATGCAGCTTTCAGGCGGGCAGCAGCAGCGCGTAGGCATTGCGCGCGCACTTGTAAGCGACCCTGAAATTGTATTTGCGGATGAACCTACGGGCAACCTCGATAGCAAAACGTCGGATGAAGTTATCCGTATAATCTGCGACATTGCGCGCGAACGTGGAAAAACGCTTATTATGGTAACGCACGACCCTAATATGGCAGCCTTTACGGATAAGGCAATACACCTGCTCGACGGGCAGGTTACAGATATAGAACAAAGGGCATAATTATGCTTGAAATTTGGAGGAATACTTATGCGTAAAATAAGAATATTATCTATTGCGTTATGCGCCTTGTTCGCGCTTACGCTCGTGCCAAGTGCAGCGTTTGCAGCAGGTGATGTTGAAATGAGTTTTACAAGTACATCGTTTGCAATAGTTAATAGTCAAGTTATTATTGAATTCATATTAACAAATAATGGAGAGAGCGACTTAACCATTAAAAACAATGGCTTTGAAATAAAACCATTAGGAAGCCAGCTTACAATTGGCTCAAGCTATCGTGTCCCAGATTCCGGAGTTGATGTTGTGATTGGAGCCGGCAAAAGCACAAGCATCACCCTTGTTGCGAACGATGTTAAAGCAAGTGCTGGAAACCATGTGGTTAGAATAAATGTAAAAAAAGAGGGTGCACTTGATCCTATTGCGTATAGCTCTTGTTTTTTTACAAAAGACGACTCCGGGGCTGTTGACCCGCCAAAACCCGAAACACCCGAAGATGCAACAGCATCGCTTATGCTTGCATCAGTTGGGCAGGATGGTGCAGTTGTGCCAGCGCCAAAGGGGAATGCGGGCGAGCGCATAAAGCTTAGGCTCCCAATATTCAACCGCTCAGTTGCACCTCTCAGCAATATTTTAGTTACGCCTCAGCTTAGCGCAAGCCTTGACGCGTTCCCGTTTGAAATTGAAGCTGTGGATTATACAGTTAGGCTTGGCGATATGCGCGGGGGTGAAATCCGCGAGCTTGCCTATGACCTTAAGCTCTCTAAAAATGTTACATCAGGCGTAAAGGAAGTTAAGTTTAACGCAATTTACTATAACAACATAAAGGGCGGGTATGAAACAGCGACAGTTTCAGTTTTTGTTACTGTTGTAAAAGGCGCTGCAGGTGTTCAGACAGATGAAGAGGGGAAGCTTGTTGTATCCATCCCTAAGCTCACAATAGAAGCATACAGCATTAAACCTGAAAATGCAGAAGATGAGGCTTCAGCAAGGCTTTTTGCAGGTGAAGCATTCTCCCTTGAGCTTACACTTCGCAATAACTCGCTTGACGAAGCTGTAGAAAACATCCAGCTAACGCTCGAAAACGAGGCAGGTATTATACTCCCTGTTGAAGGCGGGAGCAATACTGTGTTTATCCGCCGTATAGGCGCAGGCGAAAGCGCGCAAAAAACCATGAAGTTTCAATCAGCGCCTGATGCTGAAAGCAAGGCGCACACGCTAAGCGCAAAATTCGGCTATGAAAGTGCAAAGTCGCATAAAAGTTTCGCTGCAACAGAAACAATTACGCTTCCAATATCACAGCGCATACGCGTACGCATAGACGACCCTGTTACATACGGCGATGCGTATGAAAACCAGCCTTCGCCAGTATACTTTAACTTATACAACATGGGGAAATCCTCCCTTTATAACTGCATGGTAAATATAGAAGGCGATGGGCTGCGCATGGAAGAGGGCTTTTTTGGCGGCAATGTTGGCCCAGGCTCTACAATGCGCGCAGATTTTAATATAATCCCGTCTATAGGTGGCGAAATTGAAGCTAAAGTAGTTATTACCTATGAGGATGTTTATGGCGTAGAGACGCGTGTTGAAAAGCCGTTCCCCCTCTTTGTGCAAGAAGAGTTCAAGCCAGGCCTTGATGAAGATATCTTCAACCCGATGCCTGAAAAACCGCTCCCCAGCCGAGGCATAAGCCCGCTTCTAATTGTAGGCGCAGGCGTTTTAGCTGCAGGCGGTACTGCCACAGGGCTTATTTTAAAAAGACGCAGGCGCCGCAGGAGGGAGCTTGAAGACGCATGAACGTCCTTGATATTCTCTCAATCGCCTTCATGAACCTGTGGAGGCGCAAACTCAGGGCGTTTTTGACTGTGCTCGGCATGGTTATAGGGACTGCGAGCATTGTTGTTATGGTGTCTTTAGGTATAGGCATAAACGAGTCTTTCCGCGAAAACTATGAACGTGCCGGGAGCTTAACAACGATAAACGTAAACAGCTACCGCATGATTGAAACAACGGAAAAAGACTCGGGCAGGGTAATTGGCGGCAGAGCTGAGGAAGTTACGCTTAATGATAAAAGCGTGCAGGCCTTTAAGCGCCTCCCCGGGGTTGTTGCTGTAATGCCTATGTATGAAACCTGGGGCAGTGTAAAGAGCGGCCAATATATTACAGACCTTTCCATACTCGGGGTTGACCTTGAAGCTGCTGAGGCGTTTGGCTTTAACTTAGCAGAAGGGCGCATGGCTCGGCCAAATACAGGCACAAATTATGAGGTTGTTTTTGGCAGCTGGACTCTTAAGAATTTCTACAACCCCAAAACCGGCAAGCAGGCGCTTGACGCTGATGGTAATTCGCGCATAACCCTTGAGCGTTCACGCTTCCAGCTCACATTCGACTGGAGCAATATTTATGAGGATATGGGCGGAATGCAGCCTAATGAAGGCGGAACAGTTACAAAGGGTAAATACTACAAGCTAAGTGCAGTCGGTGTGCTTTCAGAAGAAGGTAACAATAACTCATACTATTCTTTAATGGATGTAAATGCGATTAAGCGGCTCGCTAAGGAAAACAAGCAATTTGTAGGCTTAGATACATCAAAATACAGCCAGATTTGGGTTAAGTGCGCTAAAATAGATGATGTGCTCACAGTACAGGATGAAATCATGGCAATGGGGTATGGCGCATACAGCCTGCAGGATGCGCTTAAGGCAGCACAGGAAAGCTCAAATCAGCTTCAAATGCTCCTTGGCGCAATAGGCGGAGTTGCGCTGCTTGTTGCAGCAATCGGCATTATGAACACAATGATGATGAGCATATACGAGCGCACACGCGAAATCGGCATTATAAAAGTACTCGGCTGCAGAATGAGCAATATTGCAGGCCTGTTTCTTACAGAAGCAGCATATATAGGCTTTTTCGGCGGCGCGTTAGGGTTAGCTGTAAGCTATACGCTCTCGTTTGTGCTTAACAGGTTTTTGCTTGGCAATGTCGGGCTTTCAAGCGTAATTCCGCTATATCTTTCTTTTGGCGCACTTGCGTTTTCTGTTTTGGTGGCGCTTATAAGCGGCATGTACCCTGCAATGCGTGCAATGCGCCTTTCAGCGCTTGCTGCAATTAGAGCCGAATAAACTTAAAGATAACTTAGGGCATTGCCCGCTTTTTGTGCGCCTTGGCATATGCCCAATTTATTGTGTTGAAAGTATGATTGTGATATATTGGTATACAAAAGGAGGCGTGTATATGTGGAAGGATTTTAAAGAATTTGCGTTCAAAGGGAAAGTTGTAGATTTGGCAGTTGGCGTCATGATAGGCGCAGCTTTTGGTAAAATCGTTTCAAGTGTTGTAAACGATATTTTTATGCCTCTTTTAAGCCCGCTTACAGGCAGTCTCGACTTCTCCTCGCTTTTTGTCGCAATGGATGGCGGCACTTATGCAACGCTTGCAAAAGCGCAGGATGCTGGCGCAGCTACGCTTAACTACGGCATGTTTATTACAACAATAATTGACTTTATAATAATTGCCCTATGTATATTCTTGTTTGTGCGCCTTATTTCAAAGCTGCAGCGCAAAGAGGCGACAGAGCCCGAAGTGCAGGTAGAAGGCCGCAAATGCCCCTTTTGCCAAAGCGAAATTTCTGAACTTGCAACGCGCTGCCCGCATTGCACTTCAATGCTTGATGGGGGCAAATAATGCTTTTTGATTATTTTAACAATGGCTATCTTTACAAAGAGGATTGGAACTGCTCCGAACACATGGTAGCAGGCGCAAACCATGCATACAAGCTCGGGCTTGACGAGAAGGCGATAAAGCTTGCTGCAGGCTTTGGAGGAGGCATGGCAATAGGGAGCATTTGCGGTGCGCTTACAGGTGCAATAATGGTGCTTGGAGTGCTTTTTGTTAAAGAACGCGCACATGAAAGCGACAAAATTAAAGTGCTTACAAAGGAGCTTCTTGAGCGCTACAAGCAAAGCATGGGCGATATTGACTGCCTGCCCTTAAAGGATAAGTATAGAACTGAACAAGTCAGGTGCCGCCTCGTTATGCTTGAAGCTGCACGCATACTCGACGATATAGTAGCGCGTGAACTGCCGGGCTTCGTTGCAAAACCGTAGTGAATCTGTTA
>CAYWTY010000074.1:0-7167 GCA_964461335.1 uncultured Oscillospiraceae bacterium | reverse complement strand
AGCTCCCCGTTGCTCTTGGTCTACCGCTCTACCCCAACTATTGACATAGAGCCGTAATTTAGCTTTTCTTTTTTAGGGTTTCGCGTACTTTTCTCGCAATTGCATCTGCATCAAGCCCATATTTTTTTATAAGCTTCGGGTAGGGGCCTGTTTCTGCGTGGCGGTCTTGGGTGCCTACTCTGCCTAAGGGCACTTTTGCATTTGCCTCAGAGATTACCTCAGCAACAGCAGAACCAAGCCCGCCTATTATGCTGTGCTCTTCAGCTGTAATAATTGCGCCCGTCTCTAAGGCGCAGTTAAGAAGCAGCTCACTGTCAATAGGCTTTATAGAGAACATATCTACGACCCTTACGCTAATGCCCTCGTCATTAAGCAATTTAGCTGCTTCAAGCGAGTTGCCAACCATATACCCGCATGCGACAATTGTTGCATCGCTGCCTTCTCTTATTATGTTCCCCTTGCCATCTTCAAAGACTGTTTCTGCATCATATAAATCCACAAATGCGTTTCGCGAGAGCCTTATATACATTGGGGAAGGGTCCTCAACTGCATGCTTTATAAGCCAATCAGTTGATGTTGCATCCCCTGCAACATAAACTTTAAAATTAGGGAGGCTGCGCATTATTGCAATATCTTCAAGCGCGTGGTGTGTCGGCCCGTCAAACGAATCCGACATGCCGCCGTAAGCGCCCATAAGCTTAATGGGGAGCTTATCATACGAGCCGTATGCGCGGCTAGGCAAAAGGCCGAGTGTTGTTAAAAACGCTGCAAATGTATTCACAAACGGAATTTTGCCTACTGAAGCAAGGCCTGCTGCAATCGCAGTCATATTAGCTTCTGCTATGCCTACATTGAAAAACCTCTCAGGGAAAACGTCGCGGAACAAACAGGTTTTTGTTGAGCCGCACACGTCAGCATCAAGCACTACTATGTTTTCGTTTTCTTTACCGTATTTAACAAGCGCTTCGCCATAAACAGTTCTGATTTCCTTTGCCATTACACTTCACCCCCAAGTTCCTTAATTGCGATTTTAAACTCTTCATCACCAATGGGCTTGCCATGCCATGCAGCTTTCCCCTCCATAAAGGAGACGCCCTTGCCTTTAACAGTTTTCGCAATTACCATGCTCGGCATAC
This sequence comes from uncultured Oscillospiraceae bacterium, assembly GCA_964461335.1. Taxonomy (GTDB): domain Bacteria; phylum Bacillota; class Clostridia; order Christensenellales; family CAG-138; genus JAKJBL01. The sequence goes on along the minus strand of CAYWTY010000074.1, from coordinate 6,031 downwards.
CCTTCTTTGAAGCTGCCTTTTCGTATGCTTCGCACAATTCTCCAACATCGTGGCCGTCACATTCAATGCAGTTAAAGCCAAAGGCTGCAAATTTAGCTCTAATATCGCCCATAGGCATTATTTCATCAGCAGTTCCATCAAGCTGCACCCCGTTATAGTCGAGTATTGCAGTAAGGTTGTCGAGCTTATACTTTGAAGCAGCCATAGAGGCTTCCCAAATTGTGCCCTCGTTTATTTCGCCATCGCCAAGGATTGCGTAAACGCGGGCGCTATTTTTGTCGAGCTTTAGCCCAAGCGCCATACCTACTGCTGCAGAAAGCCCAAACCCAAGCGGGCCTGAGGTAACTTCAATGCCCGGCAGACTTTTTGCGCTCGGATGCCCTTGGAGTCTGCTTTCAATATCGCGCAGAGTGTTGAGCTCCTCAACAGGGAAGAAGCCCTTTTCAGCGAGCGCCCGGTAAAGCATTGGCGCAGCATGACCCTTGCTTAAAACTATTCTATCTCTCTCTTGCTTTTTCGGCTCCTTTGGGTAAACATTTGCAGTATGGAAATAAAGCGTAGTCAATATTTCGCATACTGAGAGCGAGCCGCCCGGGTGACCGGTCTGCTTTGAATGCAGAACACGAATAACATCCAGCCTGAACTTTTTACATAGCCCTTCTAAATACTCTCTTTCCTGCTTAGATATGCCCATAATTCATTCTCCTCTTAATGGTTTACTTTTACAAAATAAAATCGTTTGTTGTGGACACTTCGCCTTTTTCGGCCAGCATTACTACATATTAACAACATTTACAGGTGTTTCGTCTAAAAATTGCTTTAAGTTTTCAACAGCAATTGCAATAAGGCGTTTGCGGCTCTCTTTTGGCGCCCATGAAATATGCGGTGTTATTATGCAATTCTTTGCTTTTAACAAAGGGTTATTCCCGCTTATAGGCTCACTTGATACAACATCTATTCCTGCTGCATAAACCTTGCCTGAATTTAGCGCATCTGCAAGGTCCTCTTCTACTACAAGCTGACCCCTGCTGTTGTTTAGTATTATTACCCCGTCCTTCATTTTTCTGATATTCGCCTTATTTATAATGCCTTCAGTTTCAGGGAATAGCGGGCAGTGGAGCGCTATAACATCTGACTTTTTTAACAAAGTATCAAGGTCCACATATTCGTCTGCAATTAGCTTACCTGTATCGTTTGGATAGCTGTCATGAGCAAGCACATTCATACCCATTGCTTTTGCTATTTTGCCGGTCGCTTGACCGATGCGGCCAAAGCCTATTATACCCATAGTTTTGCCATCAAGCTCTATAAGCGGATAATCCCAAAAGCACCAGTCAGGGTTAGTTTCCCACTTGCCTTTAGCAACTGCCTCGCTGTGGTGGCCGATATGGTGGCAAATCTCTAACAAAAGCGCAATTGCAAACTGGCCTACTGCAGCAGTGCCGTATGTAGGGATGTTTGTTACAGGTATGCCCTTTTCTTTGCAAGCCACATAGTCAACAATATTATAACCTGTTGCAAGCACGCTTACCATCTTTATGGAAGGGCAGGCATCAAGTGTTATACGGGTAATTGGGGTTTTATTTGTGTATACAATATCAGCATCGCCTATACGCTCAATGATTTTATCAAGAGGCGTGCGCTCATACACCTTAAGCTCACCAAGAGCAGAAAGCCCGTCCCAGCTTAAATCACCGGGGTTTGTTGTGTAGCCGTCGAGGATTACGATTTTTGTCATATAGTGCTCCTTATTTAAGTTTTATCTTGGGCAGCCGCAAAACGAAGCGCGCGCAAAGCCGCATCATCAACGCACTGCGCAAAAGTCATTTGAGCAAGGCCTGCAATTTCAAGGCTGCAGCGGGTGCTCGGCAAAAGCACCTTATGTGCCTGCGCTTTGCCAACAGCTTCTGCAATTGCAGGGGATACTTCCCCCAAAAGCGCATTTGCACATATTATACCCACAGGCCCAGCAACAAGCCCACAAAGCGCAACATTGCAGCATATTGCGTTTTCGCCTGTAGCGCCTTCGTCAGCGCCTGCGCGAAGCATTGCAGCAGTTGCAAGCGCATTTGTGCCAAGCGCAAGTAAAGTATGCCCCTTGCCCTTAAGCCGCTCAATAAGCGCACAGCCAACGCCTCCGCCTTGACCGTCAATTATTGCAATTCGCATACAAGCCCCCTTATTATAGCACCCAGCTCTTGCCTAACATATTGTTTTGCTTAGTAGAGCCAAGTACTGCAACGCGCTTTATAATACAGCGCTTAATATTTTGATGCCCAAGACGCAAAGAAGTCAAGCAAAAGCGCATATTGGGCAAGCATTTACTGCATACTAAAACCGAAATACCCCAATTTACAAAAGGGAGGTAAGTCTATGGCGGATACAACAGGTAGGCAAAGTATAGGCTGCGAAGTTACAAGCTGCAAATATAACACACGCGGCAGCGAATGCAACCTGCACAGCATCGTTATTAAGCCATGCCAAAACTGCTGCAGCGGCAAAGCAGAAGATGAAACGCTCTGCGGCTCCTATATGGCTAAATAACGCGTGGAGCTTAGCGGCTATGCCCGCACTTTTAAAAAAGTGACTTAAGTCACTTTTTTATTTTTTTAGCGCAATATGCTTTAACGGCGCCTGCTGCCGCGTGCCATAGCTAAAAGCCGTAAGAGAGTAACAAGGCTTGCAAGCGCGCCAACAACATAAGTAAATGATGCAGCGCGAAGCACCCGCTTTGCCTGGCCTATTTCATCATAGCTTAAATATCCGCCGCCCTCAAGCATTTCAATTGCACGACTTGAGGCGTTAAACTCTACTGGAAGCGTAACAATTTGGAAAACTAACATTGCGCCAAAAAGAATAACCCCAAACATAGCAAGCTGAAAGAACCCCATCAAAAGCCCTAAAAGCACAACAAAAGGGGCTGCCTGAGAACCGATATTCGCAATAGGCAAAATTGCGTTTCTAACGACTATTGGCACATAATGCTGCTCATACTGCATTACATGGCCTATTTCATGCGCTGCAACTGCAAGCGCAGCAACTGAGCTTTCGTTATATACAGCCTGGCTAAGCCCGACCACATTGGTTTTCGGGTTATAATGGTCAGTAAGCCTGCCTGCTACAGCTACGACTTGAACGCTGCTTGCTTTATTTAGAAGCAGCTCTTTCGCCAATACAGAGGCCTGTATACGGGAGCTTGCTTGAATTTTTGAGTATTTTTGAAACGTGCGCTGTACGCTCGATTGTGCAATGAAGCTGAGCAGCATAACCCCAAGTAAAGCAAAAAGCCACTCCCCATAACCACTATAATACATTGCACCTTCGTACATTCTTGTTTCCTCCGTAATAAACTGCCATTAGTATATCACAAAACTGCGCTGTATTTTCGGCAAGGGTGTGAACCGTTTGTGGCAAACCCTAATCTTCAGCAAGATTGTCAATTAAACCCCCCAAAAAGGAAAATGTGAACATCCTTACTTGAGATATTCCGTTTTGTGCTGGATATACTAGCCCCATTGCGCTCTCAGCTCTGGAAAGCGGCGGCCTGCAAGCGCAGAAATCCCCAAGGCATGCGGTAATTTCAGCCGATGTAAGCCCCTCACCTAAAGAATGTGTTAAGTATGAAAACGCCTCATCCCAAAGGCCGTAACGTACTGCATCACAAAATGCGCGAATAATTTCATTGCTTTGTTCTCTTTTCTTCGGCGTATGGGTAAAGAAACCAATTGACGGTGCTTTTGCCTCGACCTTGTTCCCCTTTATGCTAAAGACCTCTCTGCGCTCGTGCATTAGCAATGTATCAAGGCGTGTGAAGCGTATTATTTCATCTTCAAGCAGCCCAACTGCCTCACCTTCTATTCGTATAAGCTCCTCATGCTGGCTGTTTAATACCAACACGCCTTTAGCGTACCCCTCAGGCACTATGCCACCTGGTAAATCAGGCAAGCCGTAAAAAGCATATAATAATCCGTTTTGCTTTAACAAAAGCCTGCCCTCTTTGTGCTGGCTTATAAATGTGCCGAACCTGACCTTCGGGCCTTCCTCAATGGCGAGCCTTAGCCCGTCTTCATAATAGAGAGTTGCTATACGCCCGCCCGAAAGTACAAGCTGGTCTGATAGAAATGGGAAAACAGGCTCCTCTCTTTGCATGAACATACCCGGTGAAAAGATTGCCTCATATACACCGCCTGGCCACTCATACGCCTTTACATCATCGCTTTTAAGCGCAAGCAGTGCTCCCTTATCAAACGAGAGCTTACGCACAACAGGGTAGTAGCGCCGCTCATCGTCTTCAAGCGGATAAATACCAATGTAGTATTCACCGCTGTCTGAAAGCGGCAGCGCAATGTGAGCCTCTTGTGTTGCTTCACCTATGATGTTGCCGTTTAGCTCTATTGCTGCGCGCGAACTTGCTGTGCGTATCATAAGCACAGGCATATATTGTTTCACCTATATCGCCCCCTCGCCTAAATGCTATGCAGAAATACGCGCTCTAAGAATAGAATGAAAGCTTGAATTGTTGCTTTTGGGCGAAGTATGGTATACTCTTTGCATGAAATTTAGGAGGGACCTTTCATGAAGATTAAGCTCAGAGATATTCAGACCGACCCGCAAGCGTTTTTGGGGGAACTCACTGTAAACGGCTGGGTAAAAACAGTACGCGTGAGCAAGGCCGCAGGGTTTATTGAGCTTACGGACGGAAGCAGCTTCAAGCCTGTACAAATCGTGTTTACCCCAAATGAGGCTGAAAAGACCAGCAATTTATCAACAGGCTGCGCAATACGCGTTACTGGTTCGCTTGTTTTAACACCAGAAGCAAAGCAGCCGTTTGAAATACACAGCAAGACAATTGAAGTTATGGGCGAGTCATTGCCTGACTATCCTCTTCAGAAAAAGCGGCACAGCCTTGATTTTATGCGTTCAATCGGCCATTTGCGTCCCCGCGCAAATATATTTCAGGCTGTATTTAGGGTTCGCTCTGTTGCTGCAAGTGCTGTACACGAGTTTTTCCAAGAGCGCGGCTTTATATATGTACACACTCCTATACTAACAGGCAGCGATTGTGAAGGTGCGGGCGATATGTTCCGCGTTACAACGCTTGAGCTAAATGACCCGCCGCGTACAAAGGAAGGGTGCGTTGACTTTAGCAAAGACTTCTTTTCAAAAGAGGTTCACCTTACTGTTAGCGGGCAGCTTTACGGTGAAGCGTTTGCGCATGCCTTTGGGGAAATCTACACCTTCGGGCCTACTTTCCGCGCTGAGCATTCATACACAGCAAGGCATGCTGCGGAGTTTTGGATGATTGAACCTGAAATGGCATTTTACGATTTGGCTGATAATATGGAGCTTGCAGAAGCTATGGTAAAACATATTATAAAAACATGTCTTTCACGCTGCCCTGATGAGATGGAGTTTTTAAACAGCTTTGTAGATAATGGGCTTCTTGAACGGCTCAACAATGTAGCACAAAGCGACTTTGCCCGTATGGACTATACAGATGCAATTAAAGTCTTAGAAAAAAGCGGCGCTAAGTTTCAATACCCTGTAAGCTGGGGCTGCGATTTACAGACTGAGCATGAACGCTATTTGACTGAACAAGTTTACAAGCGCCCTGTTTTTGTAGTTAATTACCCCACTAAAATAAAGGCGTTTTATATGCGGGTAAATGATGATAATAAAACTGTTGCTGCAATGGATTTGCTCGTACCAGGAGTAGGCGAAATTATAGGCGGCAGCCAGCGTGAAGAACGACTTGATGTACTTGAGAGCAGAATAAACGAGCTTAATATGGATATGAGCGCATACGGGTGGTACCTTGAACTAAGAAAATACGGGGGTGTCTACCACGCAGGGTATGGGCTTGGGTTTGAGCGCATGGTCATGTACCTTACAGGCATGAACAATATCCGCGATATTATCCCCTTCCCCCGCACTGCAGGCTCGCTTGAAATGTAATATCTCTTTATAAATAAAGCTTTAATCACGACCACCCCTCCAAGGGGTGGTTTGCTCTAGGGCTATAAGCCCAAGG
>CAYWTY010000073.1:0-7319 GCA_964461335.1 uncultured Oscillospiraceae bacterium | reverse complement strand
TCCTTGGGCTTATAGCCCTAGAGCAAACCACCCCTTGGAGGGGTGGTCGTGATAGCAATCTATTTTCATTAGCGGAAACCCAAATATTATTACAGCTTATTGCGTGTTCTAAGCTTTGTTTTTGGCTAAGGCTTTAGCTTTTAGCGCTTTGTGGTTTAGGAGCGCTGTTACTAAACAGGCATTTTGTAAAAATAAGCCGTTATGCTTGACAGGCTAACGGGTTAATAGTATAATCAATTGGTAACGTTACCAGTAACGTTGCCGGGAATGCATTCAGTTCTATGAAATTGCCGGGGGAATGAATTTGGAACACCTTACTATCAAGGATATTGCAAGGCTGAGCAAAGCGAGCGTAAGCACAGTTTCGCGTGTTCTTAACAACCACCCAGATGTAAGCGAAACTATGCGAAAAAAAGTACTCGATGTAATGCGCGAAAACCACTTTGTGCCAAACAATAGTGCAAGAAGCTTAGTTATTCGTGAATCCGACTTGCTCGCTGTTGTTGTCCGCGGGCTCTCGAACCCGTTTTTTTCAAAGCTGATTAAAACAATGGAATACGCAATAGACTCTTATGGGTATACAATGGCGCTCCACCAAATCAGCTCCTCTGAAGATGAACTTAAAGCAGCAGCACAGCTCGAGCGTGAAAAGCGGCTAAAGGGTATTATCTTCCTTGGGGGCAGGTTCAACTATTCGCCTGCTGAAGTTGCCTCAATCAATGTTCCATTTGTCTGCTGTACCTATACAAACACATTTGGCGCGCTCGATGAGGAGCGTTATTCTTCTGTTGCAATTGACGATATGGCGACAGCAAAGCTTGCAGTTGAATACTTAATACAAAAAGGGCATACACGCATTGGTGCGCTTATTGAGCGTATAGACGGCGGCTCAATAAGCCAGCTTCGCTATGAAGGGTATAAGGGCGCGCTCTTGCACAATAAAATTGAACCCGATGCAAACCTTATTGCCTGTGCAGGCAGCTTTGAAATGGCGGATGCTTATTCGGCGGCCAAATCGCTTTTTGAGCGGTCAAACCCTACTGCGCTCTTCGCAATATCGGATTCTATGGCTATGGCTGCAATAAAGGCTGCAGCTGATACAGGCATTTCTGTGCCAAAAGAGCTTTCTATAATTGCAATTGATGGGCTTGAACAGTCAAAATACTGCTTGCCTACTTTAACAACACTTGAGCAGCCTGCAGATGATATGGCAAGGCGCAGTGTAGATATCCTTGCGAGGCTCCTTGAATCCGGCGCGGAAAATACCCATGTTTTTATGGATACAAGGCTTCGTGAAGGCGGCTCTGTTGCAGACTTAACCCAGCAGCCGTAATTTTATAGGTTATTATAAATTTTCGCGATGCGGCAATAAATACCAGCAATGATATTAAAATTGCGTGTAATGCACGCAGATTAAAAATAAGGAGAGAAAACATAAATGAAAAAGACATTGGCGTTACTACTCGTTCTTACAATGATGTCTCTCGTCTTTGGCTGTGCGCCTGCAACACCGGCGCCGCCAACAGCACCGCCTGCAAGCCCAAGTACACCTTCTGAGGTTGCACCTGAAGTGCCAGAAGAAGTAAAGGGTTCTGTTTATTATCTCAACTTTAAGCCTGAGCAGGATGAGCAGTGGCAGGCCCTTGCCGGAGCTTATACAGCTGAAACAGGTGTGCCTGTAACAGTAGTAACTGCAGCTTCCGGTACATACGAAACAACCCTTACAAGCGAAATGGGGAAGACCGAAGCGCCTACACTTTTCCAGGTAAACGGCCCTGTCGGCCTCGCAAACTGGAAGGATTATTGCTATGATTTAGCCGGCTCTGCTGTTTACGGGGAGCTTATGAGCGATGACTTTGCCCTTAAGGAAGGCAATACAGTATACGGCATTGCATATGTCATTGAAACCTACGGCATAATTGCAAACACAGCTCTGCTTGATAAGGCAGGTTATAAGGTTGCGGATATTAAAGACTTTGCATCTTTAAAAGCTATTGCAGAAGACATTACCGCACGCAAGGCAACCCTGGGGTTCTCAGCGTTTTCAAGCGCAGGTATGGACCCATCCTCTGATTGGCGCTTTAAAACTCACCTTGCAAACCTCCCCATCTATTATGAATACAAAGCTGACAATATCGGGGATACTGATGCAATTAAGGGCACTTTCCTCGATAATTACAAGGCTATATGGGACCTTTATATTAACAACTCCACAGCAGCCCCAAAAGAGCTTGCTGCAAAAACAGGCAATGACGCTGTTAGCGAATTTGTCAACAGCGAGGCTGTTTTCTACCAAAACGGCACATGGGCCTATAATGATGTAAAAGCGCTTGGGGACGAAAACTTGTATATGATTCCAATCTACATTGGCGCAGAAGGCGAACAGAACCAGGGGCTATGCACAGGTTCTGAAAACTATTGGTGCGTGAGCAAAAACGCTCCTGAAGAAAACATTAAGGCAACGCTTGATTTTATGGCTTGGGTAGTAACATCAGAAACCGGCACTTCAACGCTTGCAAATGAAATGGGTTTTGTTTGCCCGTTTAAGGCTGCTAAGCCATCTTCAAACCCGTTTGTAGAGATTGCGAACGAATACATTGCTAATGGCAAAACATCCGTAGCTTGGTGCTTCTCGACTATGCCAAGTGAAGAGTGGAAGAACGGTGTCGGCTCTGCGCTTACAGCCTATGCAGCAGGCACAGGCAAATGGGAGCAGGTAGTTTCCGCGTTTGTAGACGGTTGGGCAACAGAGTATAACCTCAACCGCGCTTAAAAAAGGCTTCCGCTTTTTTCATGGATAGTATAAACTCATTTTAAGCTGTTAAATGGAAGGGCGAGCGGATACTGCTTCCGTTTGCCCTTTCGTTTAAACTTTACATAAGTCCGGAAAGCGCACAGCTCATGAAAGGGGTCTCTTATGGAAAAAGCAACAAGAAAGTATTGGCCGCTCTTCGTGCTCCCTACGCTTCTCGCGTTCATTATTGGCTTTGTAATACCCTTTGCTGAGGGTATTTGGTTGTCGTTTTGCAAATTTACAACAGTCAATAACGCGCAATGGGTCGGGTTTTCAAACTACACAAAAATTCTGTTGGATAATACATTTACACAGGCGTTTGGCTTTACAGCAATCTTTACCGTAGTAACTACCATACTTATAAATGTTTTAGCTTTTGCTGTTGCTCTGCTTTTAACGCGCGGTATTCGGGGAACAAATATGTTCCGCACAGTATTCTTTATGCCAAACCTCATAGGCGGCATTGTGCTTGGCTATATTTGGCAGACTTTATTAAACAGCCTTTTAATGCTGCTTGAAAAGCCGCTCTTAACATTGGATGCAAGGTATGGCTTTTGGGGGCTTGTTATTTTAATGTGCTGGCAGCAAATTGGCTATATGATGATAATTTATGTGGCTGGCCTGCAGAACGTACCTTTAGAGCTGCTTGAAGCAGCACATATAGATGGGGCTACGCCGCCTCAAACCCTTTTTAAAATTAAAATCCCGATGGTTATGCCATCTATAACAATATGCACTTTTCTAACGCTTACAAACTCTTTTAAATTATTTGACCAAAACCTTTCGCTTACAGGCGGCGAACCTGCGCATGCTTCTGAAATGCTTGCGCTTAACATATATAATAGCTTTTATGCGCGAGCCGGTGCGCAATGGAAGGGGATAGGGCAAGCTAAAGCAATGGTGTTTTTCCTGCTTGTGGTTGTTATAGCGCTTATTCAGCTTCGCTTAACGCGCTCTAAGGAGGTGCAGCAGTAATGGGTAAACGCAAATATCGGCGTTCTACTTGGGGTTGGAGCGTTCTTTTTACGCTGCTCTCGTTTGGCTGGGTTTACCCGATTATTATGATTGTGCTAAACTCTTTTAAACTTGAGCGTGCAATTACAACGGCTTCTGCCTTTAAGCCCCCAACAGCGGAGACTTTCAGCGGGTTGGCGAATTATTTTAAGGCGATTGAGGCACAGGGGTTTTTGAAAAGCTTCGGGTACAGCCTTTTTATAACTGTTTCATCAGTTTTGCTAATTTTACTTTGCTGCTCTATGTGCGCGTGGTTCATAACGCGTGTTAAAGGGTCGTTTTCGCGCATAATTTATATGCTTTGCGTGTTTTCAATGGTTGTGCCTTTTCAAATGGTGATGTTTACCCTCTCACAAACTGCGGATGCTTTGCGGCTTAACACGCCTTGGAATATCTGCATCATTTACCTTGGCTTTGGCGCAGGGCTTGCTGTGTTTATGTTTGCAGGCTTTGTTAAGTCAATCCCCCTTGAAATTGAAGAAGCAGCAATGATAGACGGCTGCAACCCAATTCAAACATTTTTTAGAATTGTGCTGCCAATTTTGCGGCCTACGCTTATTTCTGTCGGCATTTTAGAAACAATGTGGATTTGGAACGACTACCTTTTGCCCTACCTTGTGCTTGATATTAAAAAATACATGACTATTCCAATGCTAATTCAATATTTCCGCGGCAGCTATGGCAGGGTTGAGATGGGGCCGATGATGGCGAGCATTGTCCTTACAGTAGTGCCAATAATTATCGTGTACCTTGCTTGCCAAAAATACATTATAAAAGGCGTCCTTTCGGGCGCAGTTAAGGGATAGCTTTATTATATGGAACGCAGCAGCGGTATTCTTCTGCCTATTTCAGCGCTCCCCTCTAAAGGCGGCATTGGTACTCTTGGCAGAGCAGCTTTTGACTTTGTAGATTTCTTATTTGCATCAGGCCAGCGCTATTGGCAAATACTCCCGCTTGGGCCAACAGGCTATGGCGACTCCCCTTACCAGGCGTTTTCGGTTTATGCTGGGAACCCGTATTTTGTTGACCCATGCCTGCTTCTAGAAGAAGGGCTGCTTACACTTGACGAAATTGAGCTTAATACGCCAAACTCAGCCCCTGAATATGTGGATTATGCAGAAATTTATAAAACGCGCTTTAACTTACTTAAGCTTGCATTTTTACGCGCAAAGGGCAAAGATGCGCAAGGGTTTGAGCGCTTTAAGCGTGAAAACGCGCTTTGGCTGCCTGACTATTCGTTTTTTATGGCGCTTAAAAAGCACTTTGGCATGCGCTCGTGGCTTGAATGGGAGGATGATACAATCCGCCTTAGGGAGCATGGTGCGCTAAACAAGTACAGAGCAAAGCTTGCTGAAGATATTTTGTTTTACTCATATATTCAATATTGGTTTTTTAAGCAATGGAACGCGCTTCGAGCATATGCAAAGCGCAGCGGCATTTTAATAATGGGGGATATGCCCATATATGTAGCGCTTGACTCTGCGGATGTTTGGGCAAACCCTGAAAACTTCCAGCTTGATGGTAAGCTTCGCCCTACTGCAGTAGCAGGTGTTCCGCCTGATTATTTTTCTAAAGCAGGCCAGCTTTGGGGCAACCCGCTCTACCGTTGGGGCGACATGGCAAGGGATGGCTTTTCGTGGTGGAAGGCGCGTATGGCAGGCGCTGCAAGGCTTTATGACACTTTGCGTATTGACCATTTCCGCGGCTTTGAAAGCTACTGGGCAATACCTGCAAACGAAACTTCTGCAGCCAATGGCTGCTGGGTTAAAGGCCCTGGGCTTGAATTTGTGCAGGCGCTTATTAAAGCTGCGCCTAATGTAGAAATTATAGCTGAAGACCTTGGCTACCTTGATGCAGGCGTGCGCGCGCTCCTTTCCGCTTCCGGCTTGCCGGGCATGAAGGTGCTTGAATTTGCGTTTGATTCGCGTGAGCCAAGCAACTACCTGCCCCATACCTACCCGAAAAACTCAGTATGCTATATAGGCACGCATGATAATACGCCCATAATGGCATGGAGGGATGAAGCTGCAGAAGCTGATGTTAAGCTTGCTGTTGAATACCTTGCGCTTACAGATGAGGAAGGCTTTAACTTTGGCATGATACGCGGCGGTATGTCGAGCGTTGCAAAGCTTTTAATAACGCAAATGCAGGATTATCTTGGCTTAGGGGCAGAAAGCCGCATGAACACACCGGGCACGCTTGGCTGCAACTGGAGGTGGCGCTTATTGCCTAACGAGTGTAGTAAAGCGCTTGCGCAAAAAATACGCAAAATGAGCATACTTTACGGCAGAACAAGCCCCTAAACTTTAAGTTAAGCATTTGCTTTAATATTATAAAAGTAAGAAAAGAACGCGGCGGTTATTTAACCGCCGCGTAAATGTGCTTAGTTCCCTGATATTTTAAGTTGCTATTAACGCTTCTTGAGCGCAACAGCGGAAGCACCGGCGAGCGCAACCATCACAAAGCCGAGTATGCTTGCGGCGGCGCCAGTCTTCGGGGGGTTGACGACTACGTTGTCAGGAACCTTTACGTATGCTGTCCAGGGCTTAATGTCAACCTTTGCAACGAGTGTCTTGTTGGATACGAGGTCTTTAAAGAACTTGTCGCGCAGGTATGCGCCGCGGAGTGCGACGTTCATGCCGAACACTTTAACTACGACATCATCATATACCTTCTTAACAGCGTCAAATGTTGTGCCGGAAGTTTCGATAACGCCGAGATTAAGTATGCTCATCTTGCCTGTTACCTGGTCAACAAAGAACGGATAAGGATTAGCTGGGAGGACTGGTGTAATAGTCATGCCTGTCGTCTTATAGTCTTTATCGACAAAGAGCTGGATTTTAGCGCCATTGTATTCGCCACTGCCAACTACGATGTTGTAGTCACCGCCGGTGCCGGTAGCGAATGTCTTTGTTACAGTGTATGTTACACCATTCAGCTTGAATGGGACAGCGGTCGTAAACGGTGCTGCATCCTCAACGAGCTTCGCGCTTATGGAAGCGTCATCGCCCGTAACCTTTGCGAACACGAGGTACTTAAAGGTTGTTTTTGGGAATGTAAGGGGGGCTGTATTCACACCGTAAATTCCATCAGTAATTGGTGTAGGTAATGCGGTCAAAACATTACGGTGCAATTTTGTGTCAGAATCCACTACAAATGCTGCCTTAACTGCAAGGCCAGCGCCAACGTCGTTAACATGGCGGAGGCCACCAGCATTATCGGTTACATTGAACGAAGCGTTTTTGCAGCTCAGCTCAAGGTTTGTGTATGTGGGCGCAAGGATTTCGTCCTTCGGGTTAAAGAGCTCTACAACTGCTGCAACGATTTCGTTCTTTGCATAACCGCGGTCAGCCGCAGGCAGTGCTGCAACGCCGAAGAAATCGGATTCAGAGTAGTCAACGAGGTAAATCTTCAGCGTAAAGGGTACGCCTGCTGCTGGGGGAGTTGTGTCGCCTGTAAATGCCATTGCAGGTGCTGCAAGTGCAAGTACGAACACGAGTGCGAGTACGAG
>CAYWTY010000072.1:0-7864 GCA_964461335.1 uncultured Oscillospiraceae bacterium | reverse complement strand
CGTTATGCTTCTCTATTTTTCTCCCTTACCCCAATCTTTAGTGTAGAGCCCTTATTTAAGCGCTGCATATAGCGGCGCTTTTTTCCTCATAAAGTTTAATTGATGGTAATTTCCCAACTATTCTTCGCCACTTTTCGATGTCAATTGAAGTGTAAGCTACACTTTTCGCCATGTTAAATTGCAATTTGTACCATAATATATAATGCCAAACTCGTATCATTGGTTATGCTTTTATTATATAATTATTAAGCATGGTTTGCGTATGCATTTGGAGGCAGACTAATGAAGCGTTATTATGTGCTCATAGGTAATTTTGGCAGCGGTAAAACAGAAATATCCATTAATTTAGCAATGAAGGCAGCCAAAACAGAGAGTGCAGTTCTTGTAGATTTAGACATTGTGAACCCCTATTTCCGCTCTGCGGAGCGCAGGAAGGAATTAAACCAGGCGGGCATTTCGCTCCTGCATCCGGTTTTTGCAATGTCATCAGTAGATATACCTGCATTGCCGCCTGATATTTATTCTGTTTTTGTAGACTCTCACACAACTGTAATATTTGATGTTGGCGGGGACCCTGCAGGTGCAACAGCTCTTGGCCAGTATAAAGCAAACTTCTCAAAAATCCCCGAAGAAGCTTTGCAAGTGTTTTTTGTCATAAATCCGCGAAGGCCGCTGTCCTCTACGCCTGAACTTGTGCTTGATATGCTAAGCCGAATAAAATTCAGGTCGCGTCTTGAAATCACAGGGTTAATTAACAACGCAAATCTTGCTGTAGAATCTTCAGTTGAAGAGCTTTTAGACGGCTATAAAATGCTTAAAGCTGTTTCGCTTGAAACAAATATTCCTGTTGCTTTTACAACAGGCCTAAAGCAGCCGCTTGAAGCTTTCCTTAAAATAGCTCATGAAACCGGCTTGGATCCTCGCTACATAGGTACACCTATGGAAATAGAAATATTTATGCACAGAGATTGGGATAGGTTTACGGAATTCGGAATATAACGCATTGGAGCAAATATGCCCTACGAGTAACTTAAAAACAAAGTTCACAATGTGGAACATTGTATAAAGCAAAATAGCATTCATGTAAGAAAGAGAGGTTGAATAAGCAAATGGCCATGGTAACCATAAACGAAGAGCGTTGCAAGGGCTGCGGGCTCTGCGTGAGAATCTGTCCAAAGAAAATCATGCAGCTGTCCGAAACAAAGCTTAACTCCAAAGGGTACCACCCTGCGGAGGTAACTGACATGGAGGCATGCATAGCATGCGCAGCTTGCGCTCGAACCTGCCCGGATGTTGCCATCCAAGTAGAGAAGTAAGGAGGGGAATGAACAATGGCCAAACAACTGATGAAAGGCTGCGAAGCAATCGCCGAAGCGGCAATACAGGCGGGATGCCGGTTCTTCTTCGGTTATCCTATTACGCCACAAAACGATATTCCTGAGTATATGTCAGCGCGTATGCCTAAGGTGGGGGGCTGCTTCCTCCAGGCTGAAAGCGAAGTCGCTGCCATAAACATGGTTTATGGGGCTGCAGGTGCAGGCGCACGCGTAATGACATCATCTTCAAGCCCTGGTATAAGCTTGAAGCAGGAGGGAATATCCTATATCGCTGGCGCTGAGCTGCCTTGCGTTATTGTAAACATGATGCGCGGCGGCCCTGGGCTTGGCTCTATACAAGCCTCGCAGGGGGATTATTTTCAGTCAACAAAGGGCGGAGGCCACGGCGATTACCGTTTAGTAGTTTATGCGCCTGCCTCAGTTCAGGAAGCGATTGACCTAATGCAGACTGCTTTTGATGTTGCGGATAAGTATCGCATGCCTGTTTTGATACTTGCAGATGGAATAATAGGGCAAATGATGGAACCTGTTGAGATTATAAAAGGCGACGAAGCAGAGCCTGTAAAAAAAGATTGGGCAACTGTCGGCTGGAGCGAAAAAGACAGTTCAAGGCCGCGTGCAGTCGTAAACTCGCTCTACATTGAAGTAGAAGAACTTGAGGAGCTTACAGACAGACTTCAGGCAAGATATGCACAAATCACAGAAAACGAAACGCGCGTTGAGCTTTACAACATAGAAGACGCCGAATTCATGCTCTGCGCGTATGGAACTGTTGCCCGTATATGCAAAACTGCAATTGCCCAGTTGAAAAAACAGGGCATTAAGGCAGGGCTTGTACGCCCCATAACCCTTTGGCCCTTCCCGTACAAAGCTGTTCATGATGCAATTGCTGCGCCAAGTGTTAAAAAAGCGCTTTGCGTTGAAATGAGCGCAGGGCAAATGGTTGAAGATGTGCGGCTTGCAATAAACGGCGAAAAGGAAATCGAGCTGCTCGGGCATTCGGGAAGCCGTGTTCCGACTGCCGAAGAAATAGCGCAAAGAATCATTCAAATGAGGGGGGTTTGAACATGGCTATTGTATTTAAAAAGACCTCCGTTCTAACGGACACAGTTATGCACTATTGCCCTGGCTGCGGCCATGGTATTGTACACCGCCTTGTTGCTGAGGCGCTTGAGGAGCTCAACTTGCAGGATAAAGCAGTTGGCGTTGCTCCTGTTGGGTGCGCAGTATTTGCATACAGGTATTTTAACGTAGATATGCAAGAAGCTGCTCATGGGCGCGCACCTGCTGTTGCAACCGGAATTAAGCGTGTTTTAGGGCCGGAAAGCTGTGTCTTTACCTACCAGGGCGATGGAGACCTTGCCTCAATCGGAGCAGCGGAAATCGTACATGCAGCTCACCGCGGCGAAAAGATTACAGTAATCTTCATTAACAATGCTATTTATGGTATGACGGGCGGCCAAATGGCGCCTACAACATTAGTAGGCCAAAGGACGACAACATCGCCCTATGGCCGCGATATGGAACATTGCGGAAGCCCAATCCGTATGTCGGAAATGCTTGCAACTATTGACGGCTCTGCGTTTATTGAGAGGGTCGCGCTAAACTCAACAGCAAATATAACACGCGCAAAAAAGGCCATTCGCAAAGCATTTGAAACGCAGATGGCGGGCAAGGGCTTCTCAATGGTAGAGGTGCTCTCAACATGCCCGACTAACTGGGGTAAATCTGCTGTTGAATCAATGGATTGGGTTGAAAATTCCATGATTCCATATTACCCCTTGGGCGTAAAGAAGGAGGTTTAACCATGTTAGAGCAAAACTTGTTTGCAGGTTTTGGTGGGCAGGGGGTGCTGCTTATGGGGCAGCTTCTAGCCTTTGCGGGTATGCTTGAAAGCAAATACGTCTCATGGTTGCCTGCCTATGGGCCTGAAATGCGTGGAGGAACTGCCAACTGCAGCGTTAATATTTCAGATGAGCCTATTGGTTCCCCTGTTGTAAGCAAGGCAACCTCTGTAATAGTAATGAACCGCCCTTCGCTTGATAAATTCGAGTCTACGGTTCAACCCGGCGGTATGCTCTTTATAAACAGCTCAATAATTGACCGTAAAGCTGAAAGAGACGATATCCAAGTCTTTTATGTTCCCTGCAATGAAATAGCAGAGCAGCTTGGCAATGCACGGGTTGCGAATGTTGTTATGCTCGGTGCATACATTGAAAAGACAAAATGTGTAGATATGGAGAATATCTTAAACGCGCTCCTTGAGAAACTCGGCAAGACAAAGGCGCACCTTATTCCGCTAAACCGCGAAGCGCTTGCTAAGGGTGCAGAATCAGTGCGTTAAACTTTTTTAAAAAACGCGGCGGGGCATTAAGCTTCGCCGTTTTTTTATGCCCGAACTTAGCGCAACATTGACAGTGCTTATGCGCACAGTTATAATTAACGATGCAGATACAGCGGGTTTCTTGCCCCTGCCTTGGGATAAGCCCCGCTTTTATTAAATCCTTAGAAGGAGATTAGCATGGCTTTACAGGCGCCAAAGGGAACGCGTGATACTCTGCCCGAAGAAAGTTATAAATGGCAGCATATTGAAGCGCTTATACGCGATATATGCAGCAAATACGGCCTATCTGAGGCGCGCACCCCTGTTTTTGAGCATACGGAATTATTTTTGCGCGGTGTTGGGGATACGACAGATATTGTGCAAAAAGAAATGTATACATTTTTAGATAAGGGCGGCCGCTCCATAACTCTTAAACCTGAGGGTACAGCAGGCATAGCCCGAATGTATGTTGAGCATAAGCTCTATGCTAAACCGCAGCCAACAAAAGTCTATTATTTAACTTGCCCTGTTTTCCGCTACGAAAAGCCTCAGGCAGGGCGCCTTCGCGAGCACCATCAGTTTGGAGTGGAAATCTTCGGTGCGCCTCTTGCAGACGCTGATGCGGAATGCATTGCAATTGCGCTTGAACTCTTTAATAGCGTTGGAATAAAAGCACTTAATGTAAATATAAACAGCATCGGCTGCCCCAAATGCAGGCCTTCTTACCATGCTGCTCTAAAACAATACCTAAGCGGCAGCCTTAATACGCTTTGTTCAGCATGCAAAGAACGGGTTGAAAGAAACCCCTTAAGGGTGCTTGACTGTAAAGAAGACGCATGCAGAAGCATTGCAAAAGGTGCGCCTGTAATTCTCGACTTTTTGTGCAACGAGTGCAGCGAGCATTTTGCTCACTTAAAGAGCTGCCTAAATGCAATGGAAATAGACTATGAGGTGAACCCCTGTATTGTGCGCGGGCTTGACTATTACACACGCACAGTCTTTGAAATCATCTCAACGCATATAGGGTCTCAGGGTACAGTATGCGGAGGCGGGCGCTATGATGGGCTTGTTGAAGAAATTGGGGGCCCGTCTGTGCCTGGTGTAGGCTTTGGGTTAGGAATGGAGCGTCTTTTGATGGTTGCACAAAACCAAGGGGTTGATGTAGCGCAACCAAGAAAATGCGACTTTTATATTGCGAGCACAGGGGAAGACTCTCGTCTTAGGGGCTTCATACTTGCTCACGAACTGAGAAAGCTCGGCAAAAGAGCAGAATGCGACCAGCTCGGGCGAAGCCTGAAAGCGCAGCTAAAATATGCGGATAAACTTGGCGCTATTTATGTTATTGCAATAGGTGAAGATGAGCTAAAGAATAACAGCGTAAAGCTTAAGAATATGGCAACAGGTATAGAAATCCCTGCATTGCTTGAGGCTAAAGATATTCTAAATGTGGGCTTTAACAAACTCAACAATAAATAAGGGTGGGTAAAGACATGGGCGAAATGCTCAATGGCTGGAAACGAACACAGTATTGCGCAGATATTTCCAAAGAAGACTTGGGGCATGAAGTTGTGCTTATGGGCTGGGTAAACTCAAGGCGTGATTTGGGCGCCTTGGTTTTCGTTACCCTGCGTGACCGTTCGGGCATTGTCCAGGTTGTGTTTGACTCGTCAAAACTTAATGCTTCGCAGTTTGAAAAAGCACAGCAAATCCGCTTGGAATATGTGCTTGCAGTCAAAGGTATTCTTGCTGAGCGAACCCCTGATATGGTAAACCCAAAAATGGCGACAGGGTCGTACGAGGTAAGTGTAGCTGAGTTTAAAATTCTAAGCGAGGCTGAACCTCTGCCCATTGAGTTAAACGAACAGCTTCTTACAAATGAACAGCAAAGGCTAAAGTACCGCTATCTTGATTTAAGGCGTGCGCCCATGCAGGAAAACCTAAGGCTTCGCCATGAGGTAGCGCGCATTACGCGTGACTATTTTTCTAAACAGGGGTTCATAGAAATAGAAACACCAATGCTCACCAAAAGCACACCTGAGGGCGCGCGCGATTTCCTTGTACCAAGCCGTGTGCACCCTGGTTCATTTTATGCTTTGCCGCAAAGCCCGCAGCAATTCAAGCAGCTCCTTATGCTTTCCGGGTTTGATAAATACATGCAGATTGTGCGCTGCTTTAGAGATGAAGATTTAAGGGCGGACCGCCAGCCTGAGTTTACTCAGATTGACCTTGAAATGTCCTTTGTTGATGAGGAAGATATTTTTTCAATTAACGAAGGTTTTCTTGTGCAGTTGTTTAAAGAAGCAATGGGTATTGAAATTACTGCTCCGCTGCCTCGCCTTACTTATTTTGAAGCAATGACCCGCTATGGCTCGGACAAGCCAGATACGCGTTTTGCAATGGAGCTTGAAGATATCAGCGACATTGTACGCGACTCTTCCTTTAAGGTGTTTACCTTAGCAATAGAAGCTGGCGGAAGTGTGCGCTGCATAGTTGTAAAGCGCGGTGCTTTGCAGCTTTCAAGGCGCGAGATTGACATGTATGCCGAATATGTAAAAACATACAAAGCAAAGGGGCTTGCATGGCTAAGCGTGAAGGCGGAAGGGCTCCAATCCTCCTTTGCAAAATTCATGTCAGAAGAACAGCTTTCATCAATACTTAAAAAAACAAAAGCAGAAACAGGCGACCTACTCCTTTTTGTTGCTGATACAAATAATATTGTATTAGCTGCATTGGGTGCGCTGCGACTTGAGCTTGCTAAAAAGCTTAATATTATTCCAAAAGGGCGCTATGAGCTGCTTTGGGTTACGGATTTCCCATTGCTTGAGTGGGATGAGGAAGAAAACCGATATTTTGCAATGCACCACCCATTTACGCACCCGCGTTTTGAAGATATAGAAAAGCTCGAAAGCAACCCAGGCGAAGTGCGTGCAAGAGCCTACGATATAATACTTAATGGCGCAGAAATAGGCGGAGGTTCAATTCGTATTCATACAGCGCCTCTGCAGGAGCGTATGTTTAAAGCGCTCGGCTTTTCAAAAGAAGAAGCATGGAGCAGATTCGGCTTTTTAATGTCAGCCTTTAAGTATGGCACACCGCCCCATGGGGGGATTGCATATGGGCTTGACAGGCTTGTAATGCTCTTATCAGGTGCAAGCTCAATAAGGGATGTTATTGCCTTCCCTAAGCTGCAAAATGCAATTTGCCCCATGACAGGGGCGCCAGGGGTTGTAGATGAAGCGCAGCTTAAGGAGCTGCATCTGCGCCTTGATGAATAAGCGCGGCAAAGGTTCATCCTGCCGCTAGGAGTATGCGATGGAGCAGCATGGGTTAGTTGTAAAAATAAGCAATGAAACTGCAGTTGTAAGGTTTGTGCGCTCAGCAGCATGCGAACGTTGCGGAGCATGTATTCACTTTGGTGAAACAGAAGCTGAAATTGAGGTTATAAATAAAATAGGTGCACAAGTTGGTGATGTTGTTTGTGTTGAGCTAAATGCAAAGCACTTTTTAGAGGCAAATGTATTAGCGTATATTCTGCCGTTAGTTTTACTTCTTTTAGGTGTGTTCATAGGCTCACGCAAAAGCAATTCCTTTGGCGCAGTTTTAGGGGTGGCATTTGCAGGGGCAGGCTATATGGTGTTGCGCTTGCTTGAACCCCGTTTTGCGGCAATGACGAAATTCCAGCCCCGCATTGTAGGCATAATAGAAAAGCATAGCTCTTTTGAGCAAGATAAAGACAGGAGGTAGCAAAATGTCTAAGGATGTACTTTATTTAACACAGGAAACCTTTGATGCAGCGCTTGCATCTGATGAGCCAGTTCTGGTGGACTTTTGGGCTGAATGGTGCGGCCCCTGCCGCATGGTTGGGCCAACCATTGAGCAGCTTGCAACTGAGTATAAAGGGAAGGCAAAAGTTTGCAAAGTAAATGTAGACGAGCAGCCGGCTCTTGCAGAACGCTATCAGATTATGACAATCCCCACAGTTATTGTGTTTAAGGGTGCTCAGGCAGTAGAAAAGGTAATTGGCGTTAAGCCCAAGCAAGCCTTTGCTGAGCTGATTGATAAGCACATTTAATATGTATCGCTAAAAACGCTCCAGCAAAACAACCATTTTTGTTGGGGCTTAAAGCCTGCGCTTTGCGTGGGCTTTATTTTTTATTATGGCTTCAGCCAGTTGAGGCCGCGAAGCGGACGAAACAATAAACCA
>CAYWTY010000071.1:0-7913 GCA_964461335.1 uncultured Oscillospiraceae bacterium | reverse complement strand
CAAATCGGGGGTTTTCTCTTGCTTCTTTCTGTTACCTATGTAGTGTATCTCAACAATGCGGCATATTGAGTTTCGCCTTTATAAACGCTACTCTACGCTGAGGTCTTCAAGAATAAGCTCTGCCCACATTCCTTTATATTTCCCGTTTTCCATGTCAGGTATCTTTTCGTTAATACATGCCTTTAATTTTTCAACAGCATCTAAGCGCGTATAAAGCTCTTGCAGCCCGTTGAAGTATTCTTTTATATGGCTTAGACCTAACTTTGGAATATCATATGCAAATGCATTTACAAATAAGGGATAGTGCACAATTGTTTCAACTAATGCTTCGGTTGTCATATTAGGTAAAATGTCATTTGGTATTTGGCATGCTTCGCTCATTTCCTGCAAGGATTTAAAATTTGACCATTCCTTCATTCCCGGCACAACAGGGTATTGGTATGGTTCATCAATTGTATAATTGCTCCCTTTTTGGCAGGCTGAAGCAAAAGCTAAAATGCAAAGCATTACAATGATTATACGTTTCATAAACGGCTTCCCTACTCAGTTAAAGTTATTATTCTAATGATAGTCTATTATACAAAGTATTAAAACCAAAGCATTCATTAAATTTATATATATTATTATCTATTATACTTACCCATAGCTGCTTTTAAGGCAAGTAATTTAATAAAAACAAGGGTCGGAGCATAACCCCAACCCATATTTTAAGCATATGCCTTAGCTCGCTTGCTGAAGAAGCCCTTTTACAACAAGCCTATGTGTAGCAGAACGTATAGGTGTGCATGTAATGAGCGAAATTACAGCTTCTTTTGTTTTATCCAACACCCATGTATCCTCAGGCTCTACAACGAGAATTTCCGAAACAATGTATGTGAATGTCTTATCGAAGTATTCTACAATAAGCGCATCGCCTTCTTCAACTTCGTCAAGCCTGTTAAAAAACTTCCCTGAAACATAGCTCCTGTGCCCTGAGAGGCAGAAGTTGCCAGCTTCACCAGGGAGCGCAGTACCGCTAAAGTGGCCTACCGCATTGCGCAGCACATAGCTCCTCGTACCTTCTGCTACAACAACATCAAGGTCAATTTTAGGGATTTTTAGAACGCACAGCGGCAATAGCTCCCTTTTGCTGCCCTCGGCTTGCCCCTCATCCTCCAAAGCACCGGGGAGGGTTTCTAAAGGCTCTGCTTCACCTAAGCTGTAAGCAGGCGGCGAAGAAAGCTTATCGTATGCGCGCCTTAGGCTATCCTGGTTGCGCTGCTCTTCGCTTTTAGAGAAAAACACACTTATTATTAAGGCACAACCTGAAACGAAAAGTGCTGCTGCAGCTATTAAGGTAATAAGCTTCTGCCGTTTTTTAAGCTTTAAGGTTTCGTGTGATGCGCTTGTTTCGCCGGTTTTTGCCATTATCTTTTCTTCCTTAACTGCTTTGCGCCAAGAAGCACAGCGACCCCTGAAAGCATAAGCAGGCAGCCAAGAATTATAAGCACTGTGTCGTCAAAGAACCCGCCTGTTTGGGGCAGAGTGCCAAGCGGTATGTTCATAAACCCGTTTGGCGCAGGAAGCGTAGGCTTATAGCCTAGAATATTTACAGAAAGCGGAATATCGGAGCGTTTATAGCCCTTTGGCGCTTCAAGCTCTTTTACTGTGTATTCGCCAAAAGGAACATCCGCAAACGAGACTGCACCGCGATAATCCGATGTTGTTGTTGAAATTAGCCTGCCTGCATTATCATAAATGCCGAATACTGCGCCTGTAAGCGGGATGCTGTTCCTGTTGACCTTTTGGAACTCAACAGAGCCGTATGAAACCTCGCTGCTTTTGCGTTCGTTTTCGAGCCGCTCCCCGCTTAAAACATCTGCAAGCGTATTATTTTGTGTGTTCAAGGTTAGGGTTACGCTTATAGTTTCGTTTGAGCGTATGTAGCCGCTTGGCGCTTCAAGCTCGCGTATTATATACTCGCCAGCAAGCATATGAGTAAAGCGAATAACACCATTTAGAGCTGCAACTGTCTTTAAAGGTGTGCTAAAGCCGGCATCCGAAGCGTTATATATCGCAAAACTGCCGCCTGAGAGCGGGTTCCCCTGCTTATCGGTTTTGTTTACGGAAACTGCAGCAACCAAAAGGTTGTTTTCTACATTAACATGTATGTTCCTTGTTGCAGGGTCTGCTGTTGTTGTTAAAATTACTGGAATTTCCGCAGGGTCAAGCGCATAACCTAAAGGCGCTTTGCTCTCGCGAATATAGTAGGTTCTGATTTTGAGCTTATCAAATTTTATTTCGCCATTTCCGCCTGTTGTGCCTCTCTTTTTAACTGTTTTCGTGCTTTCGAGAAGCTCGAATTCAGCGCCCTCTAGCGGTTTGCCATTTGCGTCTGTTTTTTTGACTGTTATGCTGCCGTTCCAGCCGCTTCCGCTTGCTAAAACGTCTGCATCAGTTACAGTAACGCCTGATTGTGTGCTGCCTTTACCACTATATGAGCCTGTAAAGCTTATAGTGTTGCTGTATTTGCCGGGCTTTACAACATCAGTATTAAAGCGCAGGCAATAGCCCTGAGCACCATTAGGTAGGTCAAACTTAAACTCACGCAAAGCATAGTCATATGTGAAGCTGTAATTTGCTGCAGGCACTTCGTTGCCAACTGTTCTATTGCCAAACTCGTCTTGGTTATATAAGTAAAGCTTAACGCTCTCACTATCCAGCTCAAGCCCGTCTTGGAGCTTATCATGAAGCTTTGCGTTTTGCATTTGCACCTGGTTTGCGTTAATAAGCACTTCCCAGCCTATGTAGCCGGTACTTTGTGTATACTCTATGCCGACTTTTTTATCAATAGCTTTATTTGTTACAGTTCTTTCTGCATATACACTAACATCAGGTGCATTGGTTATGCCGGAATTAAGCGTTGCGTCGTTTTTAAATGTTACATCCCCATTAGTTTTTAGGAACACATCTAAATCAGTAATTACTGTTTCAAATGTAATAGTATGCTGCGTGCTAATTTCGCCAACATTAATTATAAGCTTGTTGGCTGTGCTGGTGCTGTCAAGCTTACCCTCGGAAGGGACATTATCAATTTTAAGCGAACCTCCTACATACGCCTGGCCTTGTGGGATAATATCCGTAACTACTGCATTTGGCATATTCATATTGTTTTGGTTTATTGTAATGCTCCACGCAAGCTTGCGCGTTTCATAATTATAGCTTTCTGAAGCCTTTGCAATAACAGTGCTTTTAACGCTCTGTGAACCTGTTGATATAGAGCTTGTTATTCCGCCGCCTGTAAGAGTTGCGGTGTTGATGTAAGGCGTTGTTTTGTTATTTGCATAATCAATTGGGTTTATTACTTCTGTTTTAAATGTTATTGTAGGCTTATCCGTAACTGCAAGGTTGCCTAAATATATAGTAAGTGTTTTTGAAGTTCCGTCAAAGTGGTATCGGTTAGCTGCGCTTGTAACGTCTTTAACATCTTCTACCTTTGTAAGCTTAACGCTCCCATCGCGCACTACGCCAAAATCAGCATAAAACGCCTGGTTTGCATCGGTTATAGTATCAGTTATTGTTGCGGCTGTAATTTCCCTGCCGTTTTCGTTAACTTCAAGCTGCCATGTTATAAGCTTAGTTGAAGCATCATACCCGCTGCCGCTTTTTTTAAGCAGGCTTGTGCCTACGCCTACATTGCCTGAAGCTCCGCTGTAACTGATTTCACCAATTTTTAATGTACCTGTGTTTACAAAGCCTGTTTGGTTCTGCTGCTTAAAATAGTCGTCATGTACTTTTGTTGTAAATGTAATTATTTGACTGCCTGCTGCATCAGCGCCGAATGTGTATGTGAATTCTTGCCCAACAAGCGTTGCAGAGTCTAAATCAGGCTTTGCTTCACCGTTACGCTTTACTGTTGCTAAATCAAGAGCAAGGAATGCAGGCAAAGTATCCGTAACAGTCGCACCGCTGGGTATTGTGCGGTTATTATTATTAAGGGTTATAGTCCAGTCTATATAATATGCCTTTTCAGCTTCGACGTACCTTGAAACGCCCTTTTTCTGAACCCAATCCGTTGTTACTGTAACTTTGGCATTAGCTGTTGAAAGAGGGGTTGCATCCGTACCCTTATACAGCTCAACATCGTTTTCTAAAACTTTACTTGAGCCTTCTGTACCAAACGCGCCATCTGTTGGCGTTGTTGTAACTGTGAATGATGTTTCGCCTTTTACGCTTCCAAGGTCAAAAACATAGTACCCCTCAATAGGGCTTCCTGCTTTTGGGGTTATATTTGACGATTTATAAACTTGGTTATCGCCTAATTTATCCTTTACTGTAACATTATTTAAAGTTATATCATCTCCGCCTGTATTTACTGTTACAAGCCATGTAATTTCGTTTGTTGCTGCATTATAGCTGCCTGTTTTTGTTATTGAAGCTTTAATTGGGTCTGGCGTTAGAGGGTCTTCTTTAAAGCCTAAAGTATAAACTGTTCCTCCTGCGTAAAGCGAAAAGCTTGCGCCTGTTTCATCGCCTATTTTTTCTTCGCTGAACTGACCGTTTATTGTAAAGTCTATATCTCCAAGCGTGTAATCTGCAACAGCTTCTGTGAATGTTATAGTTACTAAGCCATCTTTATTTATGCTTAAATTGGCGATAGTTACTTCTTCATCTTCATCTTTATCATTCTTCGCTGTAATTTTAATTTCCTGGTTAATAATAGTGGGGAAGGATGAAATGCTTGTTAATTCAGAAGGCAGGGCTATTGTAAAAAAGTCGCCTCCTTTAACATCGTCAAGAGGGTCAGTTGCATCTTTCACTTCGAATGTGTATTTAATTTTTATTTTTGCGTCCTTTGGGATATTATTTAAATCCGTAACTTTAACATTGCTGCTATCATAAGCCTCAAAGCTTGCGCTTTTAATGGCTACTAAAGGCGGGGTTGTCTTAAGCACATCCCTTCCACCGTCAGCAACAGCATGGGGGATGAATAAAAACAGCTGCGCAAATATAAGCGCTGCTGCAATGAATGAAAGCGTTTTTTTGTGTTTCAAGGCTAATTCTCCTGCATTTATAGTTATTATGACACATTTTACTATTATATAGCATATTAATTATTGCACAACCTGTCAATATTATATGTAACAATATCACATTAAATTGTGATGCAAGCCACCTGCACCTACCCCCCTTCCACCGCCTGCCATTTCAGGCATTAAATACTTATCTAATATGCACAGAATTGCCATAATTTCGACCTTAATCCATGTTATAATGCATATATCGACATATGTGCCTATATCTTGCTGTTAATATATAGGTACTATGGCAAAATTACTTAACATGAGGAGGAGAAATATGCTAAAAAGGAAAGGGTTAGCAATAACTGCTATAATGCTTGCGTTTTTAATGTTTTCGGCAAGCGCACTTGCAGCAGTTGAAATTATTGGGGATGATGTATTCGCAAACGGGCATGAAGTAACAATTTATAAGCATGAGGATTCAGGCGAAACCCGAATAAAGTCTAATGAAGCTGATGCAGTTTCAGAAGATACAGGCAAAACAGATATAAAAGGAAAGACTGTTTACGGCGGCTCTAAAGCTAAAGACATAGCAAGCGACACAAGCGTAACTATGGAAAGCGGCGATGTTAAAGCGATTTACGGCGGCGGCAAAAACGGCGACACAGGCGATACCCATGTAACTATTGAAGGGGGTACTGTTGGCACAGTTTTTGGCGGAGGCCATGCAGAAGGCTCAATTGAAGAAGCGTACACAGGCGACAGGCATATTAACATTGAGGGCGGCACAGTTTCAGGCGATGTTTATGGCGGAGGCCATGCTAAAACAGAGCCTAATGGCGGCGGCACGAATGTTTCATCAAATAAAGATACGCACATCCTCATTGAAGGCGGCACAATAGGCGGCGATGTTTATGCAGGCGGCAAGGCAGAAGCGCCAAGCGCACACCCATATAGCGGCGGCGCAAATGCAGACATAAGCGGGAACACAATTATAGAAGTTAAAGACGGTGTTTTACCTTTAAGTAAAGTTAAGCTTACAGGCAAGGCAACAGGTTGGAGCACGCTTGCAAATGTAAGCGGCAGCAAAGAAGTTAAGGTATTTAAGCCAATTACGGTTACAACGCATTTTGTTGTAAATGGCGAAACAGTAGCTTCAACTGTAAATGCAAAGAAGGTTTACCAAGGGGAGGAGCTTACTATTTCCCCAAGCAGCAATATACCTGCTGCATATAGTGAGTATATCTTTACTCTGCCTTCTTCAAAAACGCTTAGCTTTGAAGATGCAGAAGATGTTGTATTTTACAGGCTCGGCACAGCGCCAGAAGGCGGCGAAAACCCCGGCGGCGGCGAAGAACCGGGCGGCGAAATCCCCTTAGGCCCTGGCGAGCAGAAGATTCCCTTAGGCGCACCGCGCACAGGCGGGGCAGGGTTAGGGCTTATTTACGGCTTGGTTTCAATGCTTGGGTTAGCGGGCGCATTCTGCATTAAAGCAAAAAAGCGCTAAAAGCAAAGCAAACTTTCACTTTTAATAAATGGATACAAAAACAGCCTTAGGGCTGTTTTTTTTGCGCATCGGGTTTATTTTTGGGCACTTTTGCTTAAGCTATAAGGGCTGTACGCTTAATGCAAGTTTTGCAGGAAGAACACTATTTTTAGCGGATTTATTGAAAAAGACAAATTAGACCAAAATGAGACCAAAATGAGAGCGAAATGAGACCGCCGTGAGACCAACAATAGGAGAATAGTATGTTATAATACGCATACATATTAGAGTTGCCATTATATGTTTTCTTTAATAGCAACAGGAAATCAAAGAATAATCAAAAGGAGGAGGAATACAATGAGGGCAAAAAGGTTAGTTGCGATACTTGCAGTAATGCTCGCGTTTATGATGCTTGGCGCAACTGCGTTGGCAGCAGCTGAGGTTGGCGAAAATGGCACAAACGATGAACTAACAGAGTGTGTGCCGCTTACAGGCACGAAGACATGGGAAGGTGGAGCAGAGCATCCTGGCAATGACAACCTACAATTCACCATAGACGGACAACCGTATACAGGTGAAGTTGATTGGGATGAAAACGGGAACTTCACATTGTATGTTTGCCCGGGTGATAATCCACCTGAACTCGGTGAGAAACCCGTAGACGGCTATACAACAACAGTAACCGGCGGAACACCGGTTATGGGTCCTGGAAGTGACTTTGAGGTTATTAACAATAGCATTTTGGGTAAGAAAAGTTTCGACCTTAAAAAGGACCTAGATGACCCTGACTATATCGTAATAAACAAAGTCGGCGATAAATATGTTATTTGGACTAAAGATGACAAAGTGCTAAGTCAAGAAGAGCAAGAAGACTTTATTAAAGCTTTTAATGAAGCTGCTAAAGAGCATAATGAAGAAGCATGGAATTCCTTTGATTTGCTCGATATCTTCCACGGGGATATAGATGACGGGGAAGTTTTAGATTGGCTTGATGGTAATGAAGATATAAACAAGCAGACCAAGTATGCCAACGTCCAAATCAAAGATGGCAAGATTTCATTCAAAGGTGCATATTTCTGGAGCCAGTTCGCATACGGCAAGTATAAAATAATTGCATACGAAGGTTATGCGATTGTAAACGAATACGTAGGCGGCGATGGTACCCCTGATACAAGCGAACCTGAAACAATTACTTACATCATCCCCTTAAGCCCGGGCGCACAGCGCATACCCTTAGGCGCACCGCGCACAGGCGGGGCAGGTTTAGGGCTTATTTACGGCTTAGTTTCAATGCTTGGGTTAGCGGGCGCATTCTTCATTAAAGCAAAAAAGCGCTAAAAGCAAAGAAGCTTTCACTTATTATTAATGGATATGGGGCTGTAGCAGTAACACCCCATTAAAAGTCAAGAAAACGAGCCAAGACAGTA
>CAYWTY010000070.1:0-7924 GCA_964461335.1 uncultured Oscillospiraceae bacterium | reverse complement strand
ATACTTCATTTTTGATGAAAAATCTACAAATCTATCAGTCTCATATTCAGATAAGCCGCTTAAAACTCTATCATACGTAGAAAAACATGCTTTTGCAGCATCTAAGACATAGTCGTCAGAGTCTGCAATAGCCATAAAGGCATCATTTGCTTCACGCAATTGAGTAAGCAGCGTATTAACTGTAGATTTTCCTTCTGAAATTTCCGCCTGCTGCTGGTCAAATGCAAGCGAAGCTGCACACATTTCTTGCTGAAGCCGCCTAAGCGCCTCAAAGCCTGCCGCTATGCCGTCAAGCTGCGCCTTTGAGGCTGTAACGCGCAATGTGCTCTCAGGAGCGCTGAAAACATATGAGGCGCTTTCAAGCCCCTCTGCAGTTAACTGCTCACGCACCTGCTTTAAGCTCGCTTCGTCTGCAAATGCAGCTGCCAATACGCGGTATCTGCCGCCATCTTCCATAACATAGCCGCCAGCGCCTCTAAGCTGAAGCGCCTGCGCCTGTGTAGAAGCATTGTTTTTATCGCTGTAAACTCCCATCTGCAGCGCAAAGCATTCTACAGACGGAAGCTTTATTTCGCCTGTTACGCTGGATGCAGAAGCAATGCTGCCTGTCGGTTTGGGCGTATTCTCTTTTTCAACCTGCTCTTTTGGCTTGGCTGCCCGGGTTATAAGCCCATCGAACCATGTAAACGCAGGCGCTAAGACTTTCTCAGCCAGCCAAGTACCTGCTGCAGATGCGCTAATTAGGTATACAATTACTGCTACAGCTACAAGCACAGCAATTGCCTTAGCTGTACCCGAAGTAGCGCTTGATGAACTGCGCCGCTTTCTTCGTTTCCTGCGATATTCCATGCCTCCGCCCCCTTGTCCTTTATAGTACAAGGTATGACGGCTGCACCAAAATATGCGTTTGTTTATCTTGGGTTGGCTTTCCTAATGCTTTCTAAGTTTAAGAATAGTTATGTCTCTTTTTTCAGCTGAAGCTGCTTTTACATTGCCTTCTATATTCTGCCTTTTTTTATATACTTGCTTTTCTTTGCTAAGCACCT
This sequence comes from uncultured Oscillospiraceae bacterium, assembly GCA_964461335.1. Lineage (GTDB taxonomy): Bacteria > Bacillota > Clostridia > Christensenellales > CAG-138 > JAKJBL01. Next base: position 6,878 of record CAYWTY010000070.1, on the reverse strand, counting down.
CATAGGGTGCATCCTGGCGCGACTTTTCTGTTAAGCTGCTGCCATCCTCTATAAATTGACCTGAACCTTTTTGGTCTGAAATACCCTTTTGCCATTCTTCCCGTACAGGGCCAAGCGCAATTGCATTGCTAACATATTTCTTTAAAGTAAAACTAAAACAGCTCCCCTCGCCCACTTTGCTTGAAACTGTAATTGTTTCGCCAAGCTTTTCTATTAGGTGCTTTGCTATTGAAAGCCCAAGCCCAGTACCCTCGTCAGTGCGTGATTTATCAGCTTTGTAAAACCTATCGAACACATACGGCAAATCCTCTTGTGAAATTCCACAGCCCGTATCTTCAACGCATATTACAACACTTGCACAATCTTCACCCTTTAGAGTAATTATTCCTCCCTCAGACGTATAGCGCATTGCATTATCAAGAAGTATAACAAGAATCTGCTCAACGCGGTTTGGGTCAGTAAGCACATTTGGGAGCTTAGGCGCTTTAAGTTCGAGCTTAATGCCGTGCAAAGCAGCTTCCTTTGCATAGCTTAGGCGAATGTCGCTTAGTATTTCGTTTATATCAACCTCAACAATCTCCATATATTCTGTGCCTGCTTGGAGCCTTGAAAGCTGCATCATATCCGTTATAAGGCGCGAGAGCCGCATTACTTCGCGAAGCATTATCTTGTAGTAGCGCTGCCTATCCTGTGCGCTGTGCACCATGCCATCAGCAAGCGGCTCAAGCAGCCCACGCACAGCAGTAAGCGGAGTCCTAAGCTCATGGCTTACATTTGCAACATATTCGCGCCTAGTGCGCTCAAGGTGCTCCATCTCAGTCATATCTTTAAAAAGCCCTACAACCCCTGTACGCTCACCCTCTTCTGTTATTACAGGCGATATGGTAATCCAGAGCATCCGCTCGCTTTGCAGGGGGTAGCGCATACTCTCCGGCTCCCCTGAAAGATATACAGCATCGAACTTCTCCCAAATATCTTTGTCTGCAATAAGTTCGCTTCGAGAGTTAACCCGAACAGCACCGAACATTCTCATAAGCGCGGGGTTATAGTGGGTAAGCATGCCTGTACTATCAGTCGCTGCAATTCCTTCAGTAAAACTTGAAAGGATTTGGTTGAGCTGGCTCTTTTCAGCGCGCAGCTGGTAGATAGTTTGAGAAAGCGTATCGCAAAGATTATTAAGTGCACGCGCAAGCAAGCCGATTTCGCCGATTTCATCCTCATCAGCGCGCACTTTAAAATCGCCCTTGCTCATTTTTATTGCTACCATCCCCATTTGATGCAATGGCTCTGTAAGCTTACGCATTCCCAAAGACGAAATAAGGAGCATAATCGGCAGCACAACCAAAATTGCGAGGAAAAGCGAGTTATTAAGGCTTTCCATTGTTGTTAGAATCTCAGCCATGGATTTTATAAGCAATACGCCGCCAATAAGCATACCCTCGTTATTGTAGATGGGCATGCTTATGCTTAAAACCGGAGCGCCGTCAGGCTTTTTTAAATTATCCTGCTCAGTATTGCTCCCGCTAAGCGCTTTGCCTAATTGTTCACGTAGAATACTTAGGAATTGCTCGGAAAGCGCCATAGAGTCTAAATCGCAATATACAGCAGTGCCTTCTACATCTGAAACAATACTTGTTGCCCCTGCAGCAGAAGTAAGCGCACTGGCAAGGCGCGAAAAAGCAGCCGCATCAAGACTGCCTGAGTGATACTCCTCAAAAAGCTCGCCTAAAGCGCTTGCATGGGGCTTAAGCTCAGCAAGTTTAATTTCTGTGTATGTATCTCTGCTTAAGTACATATAGCCCCCCGTCACAAGAAGGGAGGCAAGAATAACCGTTATGCTGAGCACAACAAGCATCCGCCAAAGGAAAATGCTTCTCATTTTTTAACCATCTTAGATCTTGCCATTTGTTTACTCGACTTCGAATTTATACCCTACGCCGTATATGGTCTTTATGCTCCAGCCCAAGCCTTCGCTGTTAAGCTTAGCGCGTATACGCTTAATATGCGTATCTACAGTGCGCGTTTCGCCTGCAAAATCATAGCCCCACACGCGGTTTAAAAGCTGCTCGCGCGTGAACACCTGACCAGGGTTGCTAGCAAGCATATGGAGGATTTCTATTTCCTTTGGTGTACACACAACGGGTTCACCGCGCAATGTAACAGTATAGCTTTTTAGGTCAACAGCAAGCCCGTTAAATACAAGTGCGCTGTTGTCGCTTTCCTGCCGCTCTTGGGAACGGCGAAGCACAGCCTTTATTCGCGCAACAACCTCCCGCGGGCTGAATGGCTTAACAATATAATCGTCCGCACCAAGTTCAAGGCCAATTATTCTATCAACCTCCTCACCCTTTGCAGTAAGCATGATTATAGGCAGCTGCGAATTTTTGCGTATTTCTTTGCATACCTCAATCCCCGATCGGCCAGGCATCATAATATCAAGCACACATAATGCTACATCCGGGGTAAGCGCCTGAATTGCCGCATCACCATCGTAAACATTCACTGGCTCAAACCCTTCTGCACGAAGATAAATTCCGAGCGCTTCATGAACGACCCTGTCATCATCTGCAATGAGGATTTTCATAGTATATACCTCCGGTTGCTTTTATTTGCCTGCTCTGTAAGCGGATTGAACTGCACTTTGGTGACGCGGGCAGGCTCTGCTGGTTTCATGCACTTTGGAGTTGAGCAGGTGGACACAGAAGTGCCCCGGGAAATTATTTGTCTTAGTAGGGCTTGACAAATGCGGCATGCCGTTCATGCTTGCAGCTACAACTTTGCCGCGGTAGCTCACCCAAATCGCTCGCCTATCCCACGACCATTTCCCGCCATAGATTTTTTTGAAGATTGCTGTATCGTAAGCAGTAATCGGCTCGCTGTCAGCATGGTACCACCCGCCAAAACGCCTCGCATTAAAAGCCAGCCCTGTCTTAACATCAATAATGGTAAAGCGTGCGCCCTTGTGCAGCCACGACTCACCGCCTTTAAACCAATCGTATAGTACAACGCTGCCCTTTACCTGTGCAGCAGTAGCATTTGCTTTGCTGATTTTATTGTTTGTATCATAGAGCGCGCCAAGTGTCTGGCCGCCTGCCTGCCCATCCTTTGCAAAACCGCATGCTTTTTGAAACTCGCTTACAGCTTCGCGTGTTTTTGCACCGAATGTGCCTGTAACATCTACTTTGGCTAAAAACCCTCTATCTGAAAGCTTTGCCTGCATGCGTTTGACCTCTTGGCCTTCCATGCCTATTTTTAGCAGGTTGCTTGAAGTGTTTGTAGCGCGCGACATCAGCAGGAAACTGCGGTGTACATAGCCGACATTATCCCCTGCTACTACAAAATACCAGTCGCCTAAGAGCTGTTTAACCTTAACTCCCTGGCCGCCCCTTAGTTCTGCTACAACGTACGAGGCTTGCCCAGGCCCGCCCCTTAGCTTTGCACCATCTTCAAGCACATACGCAGCGCGGCTGCCTGTTGGGCTAAAGAAGATAAGATCCTGCCTAACATACCCGACAACCTCACCATATAGAACGCGAAACCAGCCGCTCTTTTCTCCAAGCACTTCAACCTCTGTTCCAAGGGGCAGTTGTGCAAGCACTTGGGATGCAGTACCCGGTTCGCTCCTTAGCCTGACATCTTCGCCTGTAATGCTGCCGAATTCGCGCTCCCCTGCAGCAGCCTGAAGCGGAAAGAGCATACAGCATATTGCAATAACTTGCAAAATACACAATACGCGCTTAATCATAAACTCATAACCTCATTCGCTTTTAAAGCAACTCCTAACAAGGATTATAACACCTTCAATAGGCGAACGCGAAACGATGCGCTTATTTCACCGTTTGTTCACAGCAAGCACAGCTTTTTTAGCTGCGCATACGCTCGAATTCCTGCTTGGTTTCAAAAATTATATACGAGAGAGACTGAGCGCTATTTTCGTTAAGGATTGCCTCATAAAGCGCGTCATTGTACTGCTTAAGCGTATAATATTCCAGAGAACCGGTGGTGAGCGTGCCTATATAGGCCTGTATATCTGCATATAACGACCAGCCCTGCTGCCTTAGTTCCCCTATTTCAAGCTCGCCACCACCATGCAAAGTACACAGGTTTCTTGAGGAAGCAAGCCCATGCTTATACTCTTCAAGCGAGAGCGAGGTGCGTACATAATTATTAGAAAACCCCATGCGGAGCACCTCATCCGTAAACTGGTCAAAATAGCTGCCAGGCCGAATAAGCACAAGCGCACCTGAAACAACGGTTTCTCTTGGGCAGGCGCTGACTGCGACTTGGCCGCTTTCAGAGCAGAGTGTTATAGCCGCATGCATATCACACTCCTCAGTTGGCGCAGTTTCTTCAAGGAACCAATCCGTTACAGGCAAATGCCCGTTTTTATCCGCATAACATGCCTCTGTTGCAAGAAGCCCTGAAACAGAGCATACTGTTTTTTTAACAAGCCCAAGCTCTGATGGGGGCTTGTCAATAATATTTTTATTTGGGAGGCCTTTATGGATTTTTGACATAAATGCCTGCCAGAGCGGTGCTGCATATGCGCCGCCGCTCGGTTTATCCTTTAGGATATTTGTCGGCTCATCGTGGCCTATCCAAACAGATGCGGAATAATAGGGCGTCATCCCTGCAAAGTACACGCTTCTGTAATTTGAATTTGTGCCTGTTTTGCCTGCAACAACCATGCCTGAAATTTTTGCGTTTGTTCCAGTCCCATGGTCTACTGCATCTGTAAGCATATCTGTAAGCATATAAGCTGTGCTCGGCTTATAAACCTGCCGCTTTACACGCACTTGTTCAGCGTCGAGTATAATTTTGCCTTGGCTGTCTACAACTCGCGTAAAAGACAGCGGCTCTTTATATTCACCGCCTGCTGCTATTGCGCCAAAGGCAGCAGCCATTTGTATAGGCGTTAAAGTTGAGGTTCCAAGTGCAAGCCCAGGCCCATCCGCATTGATTTTTGACTGGTTCGCGCCTAAGTTTAGCAAATACTTAAGCCCGACTTCAGGCTGAACTCGCTCATAAAGCGTACGTGCTGCAGCAACATTAAGCGAAGAAACAAGCCCGCGCCGCATAGTAACAGGCCCAATATATTTGTTGTCGCCTATATACGGGAAGCCCTTCTCAGTCCCCCAACCATAAATAGGCGCAGGTAAGTTTGCAATTACTGTTGCTGGAGAGGCGCCCGCATCAATAGCAGGGCCGTATACAGCAAGCGGCTTAATTGAGGAGCCTATCTCCATATAGCTTTGATAGGCGCGGTTAAGCCCTTTTCGGATTGTAGGCACATTTCTGCCGCCGACAACTGCACGCAGCTCGCCTGTGCGATAATCATATACTACTGCTGAAGATTGCGGCTGTACTGTTTCAATAACAGAGCCATCTGCATTTGTTTCAATTACTATATTTTTATTCGGGTTCTGTAAAAGCGGGTACTTTTCCCATTCTGAAAGCGTATCCTGCACAAGGTGCTGAATTCTTGCATCAACAGTTGTATAAATATGATACCCGCCTGTACGCAGTTCGTTTTCAACAAGGTTGCGGTTTGCAGGGGTATCCTCCATATTTCTAAGGTATAACAAGTGCATAACAACATCGCGTATTGCATATTCGACAAAATACGGCATATCATACATTTGCTTTTGTTCGGATATTTCGATTATGTTTACATTTTCGTCAAGCGCTTGCCTATACTGCTCTAAGGTTATAAAACCAGCTTCGTACATTCTGCCAAGCACAGTATCCGTACGCTCCATTGTTTCAACCCAATATGCCTCGCTGCGCTGATACTTGTTTTTCCGCGGGTTATAGTAGTAAGGGTTCTGGGTAAGCCCTGCAAGAAGGGCACATTCGCGCACTGTTAGCCCGCCAAGCTCCTTGCCGAAATAATCCTTTGCAGCTGTTTTAACGCCGTAATTTGACTCACCAAGATGTATGTCGTTAAGGTAGGCTTCAAGAATAGCCTGCTTTTCGATTTCTTTTTCAAGCTCAAGCGCTAAATAGGCTTCTTGAATCTTGCGCTTATATGTGCGTTCGCTGCCAAGAATTTTCTTTTTTATAAGCTGCTGGGTTATGGTGCTCCCGCCTGCGGAGTTCTTATTGCCAAGCACCTCAAGCGCAACTGAAAAGAGGCGCTTAAAGTCAACACCGCTGTGCATATAGAACCTAATATCCTCAACAGCAATAAAGGCGTTTTGAAGCAGTGTCGGAATCTGCTCAATATCTGCCCAGTCGCGGTATTCCACATCAGCAATGGTTGTAATAAGGCGGCCGTCTTTATCGTAAAGGTAGGATGTAAAGTCGGATTTTGTAAGCTGCGCTCGGTCTAGTACAGGCGTTGTTTCAACATATGCTTTTGCTATGCCAACACCTGCGCCAAGCAGCGCAAACCCGAGAAGCACAATGCCAAGGCCAACAAAACGTATTGTTGAAAAAAGCACGCTTAGCAAAAACGGGCGCTTACGTGTGCGCTCGGAAAACAACTGCTCTGCATGCCCCTTTTTAACTTCTGCTTCAACCGGAGGGTCTAATGCGCTAAACACACGCGTTTCTTCTTGGGTTTTATTCAAACTGTCAAAATCTCCATTTATAGGCGCATCAAAAGGCAAATGCTCCTGGCCTTCGTTTATATGGCTTTCTTCATGCAAATGCCAGCCAAAAATACGCCTAAGCGCATTGCCTGCACTAGAGGCAAAGCTGCGTATAGCACTCAATGCCTTGCTAAAATAAACCTTAAGCTTGTTCATAGCAAATATCCTTTTAATAAAAGCCTTGAATGTATTATACCACACTCGTTTAAAGCGTGAAACAACCTGCTTTTTGCCTAACAATTGTTCACATCCAGCACGCTTGACATTGCATGTTCCCTAAGTTAT
>CAYWTY010000069.1:0-8167 GCA_964461335.1 uncultured Oscillospiraceae bacterium | reverse complement strand
CCCATGACAGCTTTCCTTGCACAGATGTGTAACCTATGTTTGACGCCGCTACACTGTTTGTACACCCGCTTTTTATTTGGGTGTTGACATGCATACATCAATACAGTAATATGCATACTAAGTACGCAAACAGGAGGAATGCATTTATGAGTTTAGCCAAAACACGCAACATGATGATGTTCATGCGCGGAATGATGCGTTCCGCGCCGCTTTGCGTGTTGCGAATGCCGTAATAACGGCAGTATAGCTGAGGTAAAAAAGCCCTGCTTCGCAAACGCGAAGCAGGGCTTTTTATTTAAACTAAATAATTAAAACAAGGAGAGCAAAATGTCTAAACAGTATAAATTCGAAACTATGCAGGTTCACGCGGGCTATTCACCTGACCCGCTTACAGGCGCACGTGCAGTTCCAATTTACCAAACAACTGCCTATCAGTTTGAAAACGCCGCGGATGCAGCAGCACAATTTGCTTTGGAAAAGCCAGGCCATATTTACAGCCGAATAGCAAACCCAACAACAGAAGTTTTAGAACAGCGCATTGCTGCGCTTGAAGAGGGGGAAGGCACTGTATGCTTTGCTTCAGGTATGGCAGCAATAGTTGCAGCAGTTTTGAATATAGCTTCAACAGGCAGTGAAATCATAGCTTTATCGACCCTTTACGGCGGCGCCTATACGCTGTTTTTCCAGCGCTTCGAACAGCGCTACGGCATTAAGGCGCATAGGGTTGAGCCGGAAGATTTTGAGGCATTAGAGTCTGCAATAAACGATAAGACACGCTGTATTTACCTTGAAACTTTTGGAAACCCTAATATAAATATTCCTGACTTTGAAAAAATCAGCAGCATTGCACATAGCCATGGCCTGCCCGTAATTTTAGATAATACATTCGGTACGCCCTGGCTTTTTAATGCTAAAGCGCATGGAGTCGATTTTACCGTACATTCCCTCACAAAGTACATAGGCGGGCATGGGAGCAGTATGGGCGGCTCTGTTAGCGACCTTGGCACGTTTTCATTCAAGGATAACCCTCGTTTTAAAGAATTTAATGTTCCGGATGAAACATATCATGGCCTAATCTACTCAGACCTTGGGAAAGGTGGATATCTTGCTAAGCTTCGCGCCGGCTTTTTGCGCGATACAGGTGCATGCCTTTCGCCTTTCAATGCATTTTTACTAATTCAAGGCATTGAGACACTGAGCTTACGCATGCAGAGGCATTGTGAAAGCACGCTTATAATTGCCGAATACCTAAAGAACCACTCTCGGGTTGCTTGGGTTAACTACCCGGCTCTTAAAGGCGACAAATACTATGAGCGCGCAAAGAAATACCTGCCTAAAGGCTGCGGCTGTATCTTCACATTTGGAATAAAAGGAGGGCTTGCAAGCGGCAGGCGCTTTATCGATGCTTTAGAGCTATTCTCTCTTCTTGCCAATGTTTCAGATGTGCGCTCTTTGGTTGTACACCCTGCAAGCACAACGCATGCTCAGCTTAATGCTCAGGCTCTAAAAGCAGCAGGTGTATCCGAAGATATGATTCGCCTATCCATTGGGCTTGAGGCACCTGAAGACCTTATTGCAGATATTGAGCAGGCGCTCGAAAACTCATATTAAACTTAAGGGGGTTAATATATGCCTGTAAGAATACCTAATGGTTTGCCAGCAATTGAAATATTAAGGCGCGAAAACATCTTCGTAATGTCAGAGAGGCGTGCAAGCACCCAAGATATTCGGCCTTTACGAATAGCTGTACTCAACCTCATGCCTACTAAGCTCGCAACAGAAACCCAGCTTTTGCGCTTAATAAGCAATTCTGCGCTCCAGGTTGAAGTTACATTTTTATATACAGCAAGCTATCAGCCTAAGAATACTGATAAAACCCACTTAGAGTCGTTTTACCGCACTTTTGATGAGGTTTGCAGCGAACAGTTCGATGGGATTATAATAACAGGCGCACCTGTTGAACAAATGCCTTTTGAGCAGGTTGCTTACTGGGATGAGCTTGTAGAGGTGCTTGACTGGGCAAGCGAGAATGTATTCTCTGCGCTTTTCATTTGCTGGGGCGCGCAAGCAGCGCTCTACCATTATTATGGCATAGACAAAGAGCAGCTTCAAAAAAAGCTCTTCGGCGTATATCCGCATATTCTTGAAAACCGCTCACATTTGCTGCTTAGGGGCTTTGATGATGTGTTTTATGCGCCTCACAGCCGACATACTGCAGTTCGCCTTGAAGATGTGCGGCGCCACGCATCGCTTGAGGTGCTCGCATCATCTCGGCTTGCAGGGCTGCACCTTGCTGCAAGCCGCGATGGAAAAAGGATATTTGTTACAGGCCATGGTGAATACGATAGAGAGACGCTTGAACTTGAATACAAGCGCGACCTCGCTCTAGGGCTGCCTATTGAGCCTCCCTTTAATTATTACCCTGAAAATAACCCGAACATGCAGCCGCTTGCAACATGGCGCGCACATGGCAACCTGCTTATGGGGAACTGGCTAAACTATTTTGTCTACCAGGAAACTCCGTATCGGGTGGGCGAAGTCCCAAGCTACAAGGACAAACTTCTTTCATCAATATGTGGGGCGAATTATTGAGCAGGCTGTTCAGGATGTGCGCGCTCAAGCTCTGCTCTGCGCAAAGCTGCTCTTTGCCTGCGTTGCGCGTCCTTCCTTAGGTTTACTATAAGCAGGCCCAAAACTGCAGCAAACAGGAGTACTAAGCTGCCAGAAACAATATAAAACGTATTCCTATCAAAAACCAGCACATTTTGGGGTTCGATGTTAGGTATAACTTCCTGCTCCTCAACAGGCTTTGCTGCAGGTTCTTCTTCAGGAAGTTCGGGGGCAAGAGGGCGCACAGGCAGAACTGCATAGCGCATAAGGGAGTCGTCTTCAAAGCTGTAAACATAGTAACCCACCTCGCCAATGGGGTTACGGCCGTAGAGAAGATAGATTTCCCCTTGGGCATCCTGTGCCTTTAGTGCAGAATACATTTTACCGCCTATTTCAAGCTCTGCTTCAACAAAGCCATCTGGCTTTAAAACACTGCCATCAGGCTCAAGGAGGATATAGGTTTTAGACGAGGAAGAAACTGTGCTGTACGGGTAGAGGGAGTCCTGCGCTTCATTATAAATGTAATAGCCTGCGATGCTTCCGCTTGCATTTGTTAAATATAGCAAAGTGGGCGCAGCGCTCTCTTCAACAACTGCTGCAGCAACTGCTTCCCCATGGTATGTAATGGTTTTTTGGCTGTACTTGCTAGGTAAAGTTACATTTTCAAGCGAACGCAAAATGTACATGCTTTTATCAGTACCTTTTACGTTTACTGCAAGCACTCCATTAGTTGAATAATCTATTTGCGGTTTTTCCGGTTTAGGAGGCTCCGCTAAAACAGCAAGAGTCAGGCTAAGCTTTGCTATCCCCTGTTCCTTGCCATCGTAACCAAGCGCTTTTTCAACCAGAACTTCTATTTTTGCCTCTTGTGCTTTTATTGCCTTAAAACGCATCCTGGCATTAAGCGTATCAGAACCACCCTTTTGCGCTGAAACCATATATAAAAACCCGTCAGATACCCCGCCCTCACCATCAATATACTCAAGCACTTCAGGGTCATAGGCAAGGTTGCCCTCTGCTATAGAAAGCCTGTTTCCGCTTACTGTAATATTTATTTCAATAGTTTCCCCAACCTGCAAGGTAGTTGCGCTTGCGCTGCCGTGTATATTCACAACAGCCCATGCACTTGTGGGGAAAATAAAAATCAGAGAGAACAGTACCATTGCAACAGCTCGTTTTTTCATGCCCATTCCTTTCATGCCCTTAACCCAACTGTAGAATTTTAGCGTCTTTGTTTATATATTTTATAAGCAAAAACAAATCCCATATATCCACAACGCCGTTATGGTCAAGATCTGCCGCTTTTTCACAAGCTCCGCTCAAAGGAGCAGCTCTAAGCAAATGCGCCTGCAGGGCAATTACATCATCTTCATTTATTTTACTATCGCTGCTTATATCCCCGAATATTACAATAGGCAGGTCGAAAAACTCCTTGCCCAAGTTGTAGGTGCTCCTCACATATGCGCCTGTGTACACATCTCCTTTTAGTTCCCTGCCTTTTGCGCTTACAATAGTTAGGTCAGCCTTTGAAGTAAGATTCTTGAGCAAAAGCTCTGCCCCTGTTCCTGCTTCAAGCCCGCTTATACCCCATTTTCGCACCTTGTAAGCCTCGCTGCTTAGCTTTGGTGCACTTTCATATGTACCAAATGCAACAAGCGTTGTGTTTGGATAATAAAACGATAATATTTCGAGATATTCCTGGCCTCGTGAAGCGCGTTCCTGTGCGCCGCGCTGGGAAAGGCCTACGCCATGCCCGTATCGCCTTTGTGTAAGATACCAGCCTTTATACAGGCTACCTTTATACATGCGGCTGCCCCGCTCAGCTCCGAGAAGCCTTAGCCGCGTCTTTTTTGCGCCTATTTTGCCCAAGCTGTTTTCAAAGCTGCCATATTGCATTTCTTCAAGTGCAAGCTTAACTGTAAGCTGCCCTTCATTCTGGCTTCCTCCTGCTAAATAGCTTACAATAAGCGTTACATCCACCTCTGAATAGCTCCTGCTCGGCGCTTCATATAGCGGAGCTTTTGGTGTAACAGCTACTGTTTTAAGAAGCTTTACCTCGCGCCCTGCAGCTTCGTATGCAGCACGTTCAAGCTCAAGGAGCACAGACTGGTCCATAAGCTTATGCGCTTGCTCTGTATATTCCTCAGGAATAAACGTCTTTTCTTGAAGGCTTGAGGCATTAAGAAGGTCGAAAGGGTCATCCTCATGGGTGTAATAGGGCAAGTCAGTCTCCCAGATATTGCCCGACTTTTCTGTTTGCCCGCCGTTTGAGGCAGAATAGAATGCTTCTATAATATCCCCATCATATGTTAAAACCTGGCCGCGCGTTTTATCAACGGCTAAACTTGTTCTTGTGTTTTTGCTTGCATACCCCTTATACACCTGGTCTTTTGAAGTATCCAAAAGGTCGTATGCCTTAAAGCTGTTCTTTGTGGCTCTTGCTAATGCAAACCCACGCGCACAAACTGCTTGCGCCTTAAGCGCTTCAGCAGGGAAGGAATTGCTCATTTCATGAGGAACAACCCCATATAAATATTGTTCAACAGGTAAAGTGTTTATTGCAGAAACAGCACCCTGGTTAACTTGAAAACTCATGTTTCCAAGGTAAGTGCATGTGCCATGCTCAGAGTTCTTCAGCCTTAAATAATCGGATGTTTCGCCATAGTTTGCACTTAGGAGGGTAAGCGATGCAGCTGTAATGCTCTTTTCCCCAATTTTTAGGCGTATGCGGCCGCCAACTGCATTGAATTTAATCGGTTCATTGCCAAGTATAAAGTCAGGGTCCTCTTTTAAGCTGAACTTCCCAACAGGCGTAATAGTAAGTTCTCTCGCCTTTTCAAGCGATATCAAAACACGAATATCCGGGCGAAAAACGACTGCTTTTGCAGCCGCCCCAAGAAAAACCCCAAAAATAATGCATAACAATGCAAGAAGCTTGCGCATTAGCTTTATACCGACCCAATCATTTATATGTTTATAATAAACTTTTCATTAGCTTAGGTCAATGGAAGCAAATACCTCCCAAAACACCCATACATAATGGCAGTATTTTTATTATAAATAAAACCCCCGTTTGCCGGGGGTTAGCGCTTTTTGTATTTGTTAAATATCGGGTTCCACCTGTTCAAGGTATTCAAGGAAAACCAACACTATTTGCGGGTCGAACTGAGTGCCCGCGTTTTTTTTCAATTCGTCTTTTGCCTTAGAGCGAGATAGCGCCTTTCTATATGGTCTATCCTGCGTCATTGCATCATACGCATCAGCCACAGTTAAAATCCTTGCAAGAAGCGGAATATCTTTGCCAACTAGCCCCTTGGGGTAACCCTTGCCATCCCATCTTTCATGGTGCGCCAAAATACAATCCGAAATGCCTGAAAGTTCGGGGACTGTTTGCGCAATCCTAAACCCTGCCTCAGGGTGCTTCTTCATTACAGCCCACTCTTCAGGTGTCAAAGCTGAAGGCTTTTGCAAAATTCGGTCATCAATAGCAATCTTCCCTACATCATGGAGCATTGCAAGCACCTCGAATTCATCTAACGCATGAGGCGGAAGCCCCATCGCAAGGCCGATTTCCCTGCAAAAGAGCCCCAATCTTTCGCCATGCTCCTCTGTTTCAAAGCTCTTTTCAAAGAGAGTGCTTTTTAACGATGCAAGGATAGTGCTCCTGTAGCTTTTTGCGCCCAACAGTTTGCTTTTGTGCATACTGTCTTCAGCTCTTTTTATAACTGCCCCCCACTTTTCGCTTTTATCAATTTTGGTTGCACAGCCTAAGGAAATACTCAGCTTAGTATCCGCAATTTCAATTTCTGAACATGCAAGCTTTATTCTATCCGCTATTCTTTGGCCAACATCCTCCGGTGTATTCGGCAGTAAAATCGTAAACGTATCTCCTGACCAACGGGAGACTGTATCTGAAGAGCGGCAGCAGCTTTTGAATACATCTGCTGCCATTATTAAGGCCTGGTCGCCTGCATCATGGCCGAAAAAATCATTAATCAGCCTTAAGCCGTCCAAATCGCCCATTACCAAAGTAAGGGGGAAGCGGGTCACTTCGTTTTGTCGCTTTAGCTCTTCTTCAAAATACACTCTGTTATGAAGGCCTGTTAATGCATCCCTGTGGCTTAAGAATTGAAGCTGTTCTTCCTTTAATTTAGCCTCCCGAAGGTCACGAAACACCAACACAACCCCTAAGGTTTCACCATCCTGGTTTTTTATCGGCGCTGCGCTGTCTGCAATTGAGATTTCCTCACCATACCTTGACCTTAGCACTGTGTGGTTTGCAAGCCCAACAATCTTGCCTTTTTTTAAAACCAGCTCAACAGGGTTTTCGCACACTTTGCCTGTGGTTTCGTTATAAATATCAAAAACTTCAGTTAAGAGCTTGCCTCTTGCTTCTTCTTGTTTAAAGCCTGTAAGTTTCTCTGTGACTTCGTTTAAAATATCTATTCTGCCTTTAGCATCGGTTGTAATTACACCATCGCCAATTGAATAGAGGGTCACCCTTAGCTTTTCCTTTTCTTCTAAGAGCTCCTCTTGCTCTTGCTTGCGCTTTGTTACATCATCATAAACAGCAACAACTTCACCAGTTGGCAGCCTGAATATAACGTTTTCAAACCAACGGTAGCTGCTCCCCTCAACAAAGCGCTTTGCAGGGAAATAGACAGTAGCGCCTGTATCAAGCGCTTCCTTAAACGCAGGAATAATCCCAAAGTCATCAATTGCAGGGCGTATTTTAGCTAAAGGTTTGCCTATAATATCCTCAAGCTTCCAGCCTTCGATTTTTAGGCAGGCCGGGTTAACAGCCTGAATGATATAATCCATACCACTAGACCCGTTGCCCTCTACCCGATAGATAATAATTGAAAACGGGGAATTGTCGAAAATACTTTCACTAAAGGCCCGGCTTGCATCCAACATTGCCTTTAGTCCGGCTCTTGCTTCGTTAAACTCTGTTGAAACGTGTTTAAGCCTTTCCGCCTTATGCAGAATTATTACTATATGCTCTGAGTCAGCCTTGAACGCAGCAACATAGTACCAAAAGGAGTCGTATTCAAGCACATCGCTAAATTCAACCAGTTCTTCGGTTAAGAGCACCTTGGAAAACTCACCAAGCCACTTAATACGCTCAGCCTTGGTTTGCAAAAGCCAATGCGTAAGCTTTTTACCAATTACTTTACTCTTTTCAAGACCGAGCTTTTTTTCAAAGGAGGGGCTGGCATCTAGAAGCTCATAATCAACAGGGTCGCCATGAGCATTAAAGATGACCCTGTTAACAGTAACAGCAAGAGGTGTTTTCTCAAAGACTTGCGCGTGAATATCTTTAATAGACATTTTGCCCCCACTATGTTTAATTGTATAATTAACTTAGAGATATATACATTATACATAATATGTCGAACAAAGTAAGTAAAATATTAATAATATAGCTATAATTCGGTAATTTCAGCAATTTACTGCTGCTAACCGCTAAAAATATAGAATAACTGCGCAATTTCTACGCAGAATCACGACCACCCCTCCAAGGGGTGGTTTGCTCTAGGGCTATAAGCCCAAGGAA
>CAYWTY010000068.1:0-8172 GCA_964461335.1 uncultured Oscillospiraceae bacterium | reverse complement strand
AATCGTGCCGATGTTTACATGCGGCTTCGTGCGCTCAAATTTTGCCTTTGCCATTACAAATTCTCCTCCTCTTTTGTTGTGCAGCACAGCGGGGTGCTAATTTTTTTGCCACACCGCTGTACCTGGCCTACCCGCGCGCGAAAAAAATTTTGTAACGGCGTCGGGCGTGCAAGACTTGCCTTGCCTGGAGCGGGTGATGGGAATCGAACCCACGTGGCCAGCTTGGGAAGCTGGAGCTCTGCCATTGAGCTACACCCGCAAAGCGATAGCGTTACTATTCTAATGCGGTCAAAATGTTTTGTCAAGCATTTGAGCGCTTTCGCGCACTAATAAAGGCCAAGCGCTGCCTGCGTTTTTCGGTGCATTTTGGCTTCGCTCACTGTATAATAATTTAGGGAAAACAAATATGCAAATTCGGGGGGTATATAATGGAACTGCAGCAAAATGCAAGCTTAGAAAAACCGGATGTTGAGACTCTTACACTTATGCGTATTTATAAGCTCGCTCGTATAAGGACTGTACTATTAGGTTTCCTCGCGCTGTGTATGCTGCCGCTCTTTCTTTTTTCATTAAAGCTCGGGCCAAGGCTTGAAAGCACGCTTATGGAAGCTCAAAGCGCTGTTACAGAGCTAAATGCTGCAGCAAAGGAGCTCCCCTCCACATTTGGGAAGATAAACCTGCTTGTTGAGGAGGGGCAGCTTGCAGCAAAAGCAGCTGTAGCTGCAATGGAAAGCACAATAACAAAGCTTGAAGCGCTTGATATAGATGCGCTTAATTCTGCTATTGAAGACCTTGCAGCTGTTGTTGACCCGCTTTCAAGACTTTTTACGCGAAAGTAAAGTATGGAATGCTTTTTCTTTTAAAGACATATACTATTTCCAGGCGTCCGCATGCATGGCGGAGTACGCATCCCGCGCGATACTTGTGTCTCCAATGCATGCGGACGCCGTCGATTAAATGCAAAAAAGAGCGCGTCTGCACCCACTTGCTAAGTATTATATTCGCTTGTTTAATATGTGTTAACTGATGTGCTTACTTGCGTGCCTTCGCTTGTGTGCCTTGCTGTTATTGTAATATGTGTGCTTCGTTCTTGCGCTTTTATTATAATCTTTGTTGTTTCAAACACTTCACTCTCACCATTTGTAGTTTCTCCAAAGCTTGAGTAGGCGGCAAGAATATCCCCGTCTATTACAGAGGCTTCTTCAACTGCAAGGCGTTCATCCTCAATAAAAAAAGTCAGCGTTGCGCCTGCATATTCGCTTTTGTATGCCTTTGAGCCAAGAAAGTCTGAAAAGAACTGCTTGGAGATTTTTGCTTCATCTGCAATTAAGTTATATGTATCAGTTTGTGCGCTCTCTAAAATTGCTGCAATTGCATTTGCATTTTCTTTTATGCTTATAAAGGCCTCTGCCTTATTAAAAAGCCGCTTTGCAAGCGCTGCAATATCCGTTTGCCCATTGCCAAGAGGTATTGCCTCGCGCTTAACTGGTACGCTAAACCCGCTGCCGCTTACATCAGCATCAGTAATTGTAACATACTCGTCGCTGCTTCCCTCTGCTAAAACAGGGATAGTATTTGGCATGCTTGGCTCTTCCATAAGGTTTCGCATGTTGGCATCCTCTTTAGGTGAGCGGTTAAACATCATCCTGCCAGATAGTGTGCCTATTGCAACAAGCACAAGCATTGCAGCAAATATTGTTATAGCCTTTGTAAACTGTTTCATGGATTTCATATTTAATCCCCTTGAATATTTAAATTAAGACTACCTTTGCAAAAAGAAGACCGACTGTTAAAAGCACAGTAACTGCTCCAAATAATGAGACCACCTTCGCAAACTGCAACATATTTTGTACCTCCGCATTTCTTTAAGTTAATAATATCATGCGGTAACCTCATGTCGGTCTCAAACTGGTCTCATGTCAGTCTCATTTTGGTTTGTTTTCGGTCTAATTTAAGATATCGGAAGATATTTAGGAAACTTTAAAAATTAAGAGCGCCTTTGTATGCAGTTTCCTTTTATTGATGTAACTGCTATAATGCTTCTATGAGCACAGCTTTGAAACTGCAAAGCGATGGGGGTACAGAATGGACAATTCCGTATTATGGAAGCTATCCTACGGTCTTTATTCAATAGGCGTTATGGATGGCGATATTCCACAAGGCTGCATAGCTAATACATTATTTCAAATTACAGCTGAAGATATGCTTGCAGTTAGTATCCATAAGGAAAACTACACGCATTTGCTGCTTGAAAAAACAGGCAGGTTCTCAGTTAGCATATTAACTGAAAAAACACCTGTTCGTGTTATAGGCAGGCTTGGGTTTCAAAGCGGGGCTGTATTGCACAAATTCGAAGGGCTTGACTACGAACTCCATGACGGGCTGCCCTTGCTAAAGGCTAACTGCGCAGGGCATTTAATATGCTCTGTAACAAACAGCGTTGATGTAGAGACGCATACTGTTTTTATTGCCCGAGTTACGGATGCGCTTATGGATGAAGCTTCACCTGTTTTAACTTACGACTATTACTATAATGTTATGCGCGGCAAGGCGCCCAAAAAAGCGCCAACATACAGAGGCGTATAGGTTTAAGCTCAAGGATGACAACATATTTCTACAACTATATTCCATTATTCAAGGCGCTCTCAGATGAGACGCGGCTGAAAATCATACAGATGCTCACATGTGAGAGCATGTGCGCAAACAGCATCCTCGAATGCTTCAACATGACTCAGCCTTCGCTCTCCTACCATATGAAAATCTTAACGCAGAGCGGGCTTGTGCGCGCAAAAAAGCGTGGCGGGTTTACAATTTACAGCATTGACGCAGCAAGGCTAAGCCTAATAAAAATGCTTATTGAGGAGTTTTTAACAGGCGAGGAAGTTAAGCGCAAATGAAGGCTCGCGATTTGCCGGCTTTTTGAAATTTATAGCGGCTCAACAAAAGCGCTTGACTGATGATTGCTGCTTTCCTATAATGGATTGGGTCAGGGTGCATGCATCCTTGCGCTTGCCAACGTAGCTCAGCTGGCAGAGCAGCTGATTCGTAATCAGCAGGCCAGGGGTTCGAGTCCCCTCGTTGGCTCCAAAGTCGGGGCGTAGCGCAGCTTGGCAGCGCGTTTGGTTCGGGACCAAAAGGCCGCTGGTTCAAATCCAGTCGCCCCGACCATATAGGGTCCGCAGGCAAAGTCTGCGGGCCTTTTTATGTTTAGCGCATCTTTGTCTTTTTCTTAATGTGTTATAATATCATAAGCTGCAAAGAATAACGCAGTATTGCGCTAAAAAACATATCGACAAAGGAGCAGTATGCAGTATAAAGTCAACGGCAATATAAGCGGGCTTCGCGCAACAGTGCTTGAAGAGCTGAGTAAACTCTACGAGTTTAACGATGGGCCCGATGTTTTTGCAGGCGAGGCGCTTTTAGAGCGCATGGCTGCTTTGACATATGCAATAAATAGAGAAATTTCAGTTTATATAAGGCGAAGCGGCGCAGTTGTGGATGTAAGCGTAGGCAGGGCAGCTTCTGTTTTGCTCCCTGAAATGCGGCTTGTGCGAAATGAACTCCGCTTAAGCGGTGTGCGCTGCATACATACCCACCCTGAACATGGGGCGCATTTAAGCTCAGTTGATATTGGCACCCTAAAAGCAATGAGGCTTGATTCAATGGCAGCTTTAGGCATTGTAGAAGGCAGGGCTGAGGCGCTTAGCGCAGCCTTTTTAGGAGAGTGGGGGGAAGATGGCTTTAATGTGCTCCTATATGGTCCTGTTAAGCTTAGTGCGCTTAACCAAAGCCGGCTTATGCGTGAAATATACGAAGCGGATTCCCGTTTAAAGGGCCTTTCTCACGAGGTTTTAGAAAAACAGCCTGAGCGGGCTGTGCTTGTGAGCCTTGAGCAGGCGGAAGTATATGATTCTATGAAGGAGCTTAAGGCGCTTGCCTCTACTGCAGGTGCGCTTGTAGTTGGCGAGAGCCTCCAAAAAAGGCGGCAGACAGATTCTGCAACATATGTAGGCTCAGGCAAGGTGGAAGAGCTTGCGCTCATGGGCAGCGCGCTCTGCGCTGACATCTTTATTTTTGATGATGAGCTTTCAGGGGTGCAGCTTCGAAACCTTGAAGCAGCGCTCAAAAGGCCTGTAATAGACCGCACAGCGTTAATTCTTGATATTTTTGCAGGCCGCGCGCTTTCTCGCGAGGGGCGCTTGCAGGTGGAGCTTGCGCAGCTTCGCTATCGTCTGCCAAGGCTTATTGGCGCAGGGCTTGCGCTCTCCCGCTTAGGCGGAGGCATAGGCACGCGCGGGCCTGGTGAAAAAAAGCTTGAAATAGACCGCAGGCGGATACGCAAGCGGATTTTTGACCTTGAGCAGGAGCTTAATAAAATTGTGAGCCAGCGCGCCTTGCGCAGGGAGCTTAGGGAAAAGAACGAAATTCCCCTTGTTGCGCTCGTAGGCTATACAAATGCCGGCAAGTCGACCCTTATAAATGCACTTTCAGGGAGTGATGAGTTTGTAAAGGATGAACTCTTTGCAACGCTTGACCCTGTCTTTAGGCAGGTTACACTTCCCGGCGGTACTGAAGCTGTGTTTTCAGATACTGTTGGCTTTATAAACAGACTGCCTCACGAGCTGATTAAGGCATTTCGCGCAACGCTTGAAGAGGTTGCCCGGGCTGATTTAATCCTCCATGTAATTGATTGTGCGAACCCGCAGTTTGATATAGAAATGCAGGTTGTTGAGGAAGTGCTTATGCAAATAGGCGCTTCTTCAAGCCCGCGAATAAATGTTTATAATAAAATTGACCGCGAGGGCGCGACGCGTTCGCACCGCGGCGACTTTGTGCATATAAGCGCAAAAGAGGGCTTGGGTTTAGAAGAGCTTTTAGCTGTTGTTGAAAAGAAACTCTGTGAAGACCAGGTCGAAGTTGAGCTGACTGTGCCGTATGAGCGCTACGAGGTTATGTCGCTTATACGCGCCTTTGGCAGAATTATGCACGAGGAGCATTGTGAAGACGGAGTGCGCGTAAGCGCAAAAATAGACGAAAAGTCGCTTTGGAAAATAAGCGAAGCATTAAAGCAAAAATAAGGGCATAAAGAAGGGGAGGCCAAGCCTCCCCTAAACAAGCCTGTTTTGCACTACATTTTAATAATTTGAAACTTGCCTATTATCGGAAGCGGCTTCATTTCACCCTTGCAAACATTCACTACACCTAAGATTACAAGCACGAAAAGAGCTAAGCTGCCAATTCCGAACACAGTACCCATAACGAGGGCCAGCTGCCAGGAGATAAGCCCAAAAAGAAAGGACAAAAGGGCTGAAGCAATACTGTATGCGATGCCTGAAAGCAGTATGTTTAACCCTTGGCTTGCATGGAAGCGCGCAAAGCGTGAGTTCTTGGCTGCAATAAGAGGGATGAAGAACAGTATCCCGCTGTATGAAAACATGGTTATTGCACCAATGCTCAGCGTCTTTTTGTCCCCATCAGGCTCATATGCCCGTTCCTGATGCTGCGCTTTATGCGACTGCTGGTAGCCCTGCTGCTGGTAGCCCTGCTGCTGATAGCTTTGCTGCTGATAGCCTGGCTGTTGGTAGCTTTGCTGCTGATAGCTTTGCTGGCTGGGCGCAGCATATGCTACAGGCTCAAATGTAGTGCTTTGGTACGCGCCCTGCTGTTCGGGTTGATAAGTACTAGTTTGCGGCGGTGCTGTTTCCTGCTCAGCATACACTACCTGCTCTACAGGCGCTTCAGGCTCAGCCTGGATAACCTGCGGCTCTGGTGCAGCAACAGTAGCTGCTAAAAGGCTGGTGCCGCAGCTTGGGCAAAAGCGCGCGCCGTCATTTACTTTTGTTCCGCATTGTCCGCAAAATGCCATTATGATAACCTCCCTTAATCATTAAAATGAGCGATGAAAGTTACAGTTAAAGCAGCCGCGCAGTAAAGGCATGAAGCCTTGCTGCCATCCCTTCAAACATATTGGGGTCAGCAAAGAAATTGCCAAATTCCTCTGGAAACTCGCCATTTGAAAACATCTGTGAGAATATCCCTGCAAGGAGAGTGCCGACAGCTACAAAAAGCAGCGTATAAAGTACAGCAACTATAAGCATAAACAGTAACATGCCGCGCGCTAAGTTGCGCCTATGCGGGTTTTGTGTGCCGCCTGCTGCCCAAACAATTGTAATGATGAACCCTGCAAGAGGGATTGCCATTAGAAGCAGGCTTCCAAGGTAGCCCCATGTGCTCATTGTTTGTGCATACCCTGATGCATTGTTTTTTTCAGTCGCTTTGCCGTAACCCTGTTCTGTGTATGCGGGCTGTGCATAGCCTTGGCTCGCGTAGCCGCCATACTGCATATTTTGCGGCTCAACTTGCGCATCTGCCGCATCGTCGTGTTTTGCTCCGCAGGCTGCGCAAAACTTTACATTGTCTTGAAGCTGCGCCCCGCATTGCCTGCAAAAAGTCATAATGCTGCCCCCTTTATAAAGTTATGATAAATGAAAGAAATAATCGCGCTTTGAGGCCGTTTGTTTAAGATAAACGCAAATGCATGTTTTGCCCCACGAACACTTAATATATTATTACACAAAGCTGAATATTTGTATATCCTACATTGATATATTTAGGCTGGACTTGCTGTTATTGTGTGCAGCGTATAATTTCTGCACCTAAGCCCGTAAGCTTTTCTGCGATATGCTCATACCCTCTGTCAATAAATTCGATATTGTGAATGCTTGAAACCCCGCGCGCACTAAGAGCAGCAACTATAAGTGCAGCGCCTGCGCGTAAATCCGAAGCATACAGTGGCGCACCTGTAAGAGCTGCTACGCCTTCAATCATAGCTGTACGCCCGCTTAGAGTAATTACCGCTCCCATGCGCAAAAGCTCGCCAACATGGTTAAAGCGCTCTTCAAAGATGTTTTCAACAATAAAGCTGTTGCCTTTTGCAGTTGCAAGGTAAGCCATCATAGGCTGCTGCAAATCTGTGGGAAAGCCTGGGTAGGGGAGAGTTTTTACATTTACTGCGCGCGGCCTGTCATTGCCTATGACTTGCATATAAAACTCGCGGCCGTCGTCGCCGTCAATTACTGTTGCCCCGCTTTCCATAAGCTTTGCGGAAATTGCCTCAAGGTGAGTAGGAATAATGTTTTTTATAATTACATCGCCGCCTGTTGCTGCAGCAGCAATCATGAATGTGCCAGCCTCGATTTGATCCGGGATTATTGCATAGCTGCACCCGTGGAGCTCTTTTACACCGGTAATTCGGATTATGTCCGTACCTGCGCCCTTAACTCTGCCGCCCATCATATTCAGGAAGTTTGCAGCATCAACAACATGGGGTTCTTTTGCAGCATTTACAAGCGTTGTATGGCCTTCTGCCATAACTGCAGCAAGCATAACATTTATAGTTGCGCCTACGCTTACAACGTCGAAATATACTTCAGCGCCTTTTAGCTTTTTTGCGGTTGCTTTTACAATGCCTTCTTCAAGCACTATTTCAGCGCCAAGCGCACGCATGCCTTTTATATGCTGGTCAATAGGCCTTGGCCCTATAACGCAGCCGCCTGGGAGCGCAAGCTCTGCATAGCCATAGCGGCCAAGCAGCGCCCCAAGAAGATAGTATGAGGCGCGAAGCGTACCCACCATATCAAATGTAACTGAGAAGCGGTTAATCCCTGTTGGGTCTATCCGCATACAGCCCCCTGGGGTAAAATCCGCCTTAGCGCCCATTTTGCACAGGATGTCCTTGAGCGTTATTACATCGTCTATGCAGGGGAGGTTTTCGAGCACGCAGCACTCTCCTGCAAGGATTGAAGCAGGAACAACAGCAACAGCAGCATTCTTTGCTCCGCTTATTGTAACAGCGCCTTCAAGCGGACGGTTCCCTTTAATTTGGTACCATTGCTTCATATATAAATGGAAGTCTCCTTAATTACAAATTATGATTTGCGGCAATAATCTGTGCCGCCGGACAAAGCCCGTATAACGCCTTATAGCAGCCTTTACTAAAAGAGCAAACTCTCTAAGTTTAAGGCAAGCTAATAATAGTTTGCATTGGCAATTGGCTAACATAGTATACCCTATAACCCCATCGTAGGCAACCGGCTATTATAAGTATTGCCTTGGGTTGTTGTAGCGGCGTCAAACATAGGTTACACATCTGTGCAAGGAAAGCTGTCATGG
>CAYWTY010000067.1:0-8548 GCA_964461335.1 uncultured Oscillospiraceae bacterium | reverse complement strand
GCGGGTGAAGTATATCACGCCGCAAATAAATTTGTCAAGGCTCTTAGTTAACTAAATCGGCCAGGGTTAAACTTAATGCCAGGGCCCATAGTTGATGTAACTACAACGCTCTTAAGGTATGTTCCCTTTGCTGCTGAGGGCTTTGCCTTAATTATTGCCTCAACAAGCGTAGTTAAGTTTTCTTCGAGCTTCTCTTTGCCAAAGGAGACTTTGCCTACTGCACAGTGGATGATATTGGTTTTATCGAGGCGGTACTCAACCTTACCTGCTTTTATATCGCGTACAGCCCTGCCTACATCCATTGTTACAGTTCCGCTCTTTGGGTTTGGCATTAAGCCCTTAGGGCCTAAAACGCGGCCTATCCTGCCGACTACTCCCATCATATCCGGGGTTGCTACGCATACGTCAAAGCCAAACCAGTTCTCAGTCTGGATTTTTTTAACCATATCTTCATCGCCAACAAAGTCAGCGCCTGCATCAAGCGCTTCGCGTGCTTTATCCGCCTTTGCAAACACAAGCACTCGAACTGTTTTGCCTGTGCCGTGGGGCAGGACAACAGCACCGCGGACTTGCTGATCTGCATGGCGCGAGTCAACGCCTAGGCGAATATGCACTTCAACAGTTTCGTCGAATTTTGCAGTAGCCGTTTTTTGCAAAAGCTCAAAACCCTCGTCTAAATCGTATAAGCGGGTTGAGTCAATAAGCTGCTTGCCTGTTAAATATCTTTTACCGTGTTTCATTGAAGCTCCCCCTACTCTTTAACCGTAACGCCCATGCTGCGCGCTGTGCCTTCAACCATAACCATTGCTGCCTCAAGGCTTGCCGCATTAAGGTCAGGCATTTTAAGCTCTGCAATTTCGCGTATCTGCGCCTTTGTAATTGCTGAAACTTTGGTTTTGTTGGGCACACCTGAGCCGCTCTCTATGCCGCAGGCTTTTTTAATAAGCACTGAAGCTGGAGGGGTTTTGGTAATGAATGTGAAGGAGCGGTCTGCAAATATCGTTATAACAACCGGTATAATGAGACCTACCTGTTTTGCAGTGCGCTCGTTGAATTCTTTGCAAAAACCGATAATGTTAACGCCGTGCGGGCCGAGCACTGAGCCGACCGGCGGTGCGGGTGTGGCTTTACCCGCTGGAATTTGAAGCTTCACATAGCCTGTAATCTTCTTTGCCATTGCTGTTACCTCCTACATTAAGTTTTGTAGTTGTGGTTAGCGGGGTGCCGCCCCCTCCCACATATTAAAAACCTTGCGGTTTTTAAACTTTTAATAGCCGCTGCTCTTTCTAAAGCTTTTGAACCTGAACAAAGTCAAGCTCAACAGGTGTGTCTCTGCCAAACATTGAAACAGTCAGCTTGACCTTCTGCCTTTCAACATCAAGCGCTTCTACGCGGCCAATGAATTTTTCGAGCGGGCCTGAGACAACGCGCACGTTTTCTCCGACTTCTATATTAAGCACAATGGGAATCCGCTCAACGCCCATTGCAGTAACTTCCTCGTCAGTAAGCGGTATGGGTTTGCTCCCAGGGCCTACAAAACCAGTTACACCGCGGGTATTGCGCACAACATACCATGTTTTGTCGTTCATGAACATTTTAACCATTACATAGCCAGGGTAAACCTTGCGCAGCATAGTCTTCTTTTTGCCCTTGCTGTCGATTTCAATGGTTTCTTCTGTCGGGTATTTAACTTCGAGGATTTGCTCCTGAAGCCCCACGTTTTCAACGGATTTTTCAAGGTCTTCCTTAACCCTGTTTTCATAGCCGGAATAGGTATGCACAACATACCATTTTGCTTCTTCGCTCATACTGCTCCGGCCTCCTTCCGTATCGTCTTTACTCATTTAGCTGCTATGCGCCTATTCTTGCAAGAAGCGAAACTCCCTGCGAGAACACAAGGTCGAGCACACCTATGAGTATTGCCATAGCAATAAGGAACATAAACACAGCGCCTGTGTGAGAAATAAGCTCGCTCTTTGTAGGCCAAGTGAGCTTCTTTAGCTCTGCAGCAACTTCTTTAAAGTACTGGAGCGGCTTGAAGCTGCGCTTTTTGGCTATTGCAGGCTTTTTGTCGGAAGCCTTGCTTGGTTTGTTTTGGAGATTTGCCACGGAAAGTTCCCCCATCGCTTAAAATTTAAGTGTAGTTGAAGCTACTTGGTTTCCCTGTGGATTGTGTGCTTGCGGCAAAAGCGGCAGTACTTGCTAAACTCAAGCCTGTCCGGGTCGTTCTTTTTGTTTTTGAAAGTGTCGTAGTTTCTTTGCTTGCACTCTGTGCATGCTAAAGTGATTTTTACGCGCATTTAATATTTCCTCCCGGCATTTACAGCGCTTGGCGCGCAGCCCTGCCTGCAATTTTGGTCATCAAAACAAAGCCCCCTGCGGGGGAACATGTATCAATTTATCACATAGAAAAGCATGTGTCAATGTTTAATTGCTTAGGATTTGGCTGACTTTTTCTCTTGTGCGCTCTTGTTTTTAGGCACTTTAATTTTGTATGCGGCTTTGTTATACTTGGGCTAAGAGTATGGACTTTGCTTAATGTATGAAACTGGAGGTAGTTTAATGGGAAGGATGCGTCTTCTTAGCGAAGCTGACGGAGCTATTGCAGAGGGCTTCTGCCTTGTAAAAAACGTGCAGGTAAGAACAAATGTAAAGGGTAACATTTATCTCGATTTTGTGCTTACAGACTGCGGGGGCGATGTTGCCGCAAAGCTGTGGGATTATGACCCTGAACTCCATGGCAAGGAATATGAGCCTGAGCAGGTTATTAAAGTGCGCGGGAGCATAACAATCTGGAAGGATACAGAGCAGCTTAAAATCGAACGCATCCGTCAAACAACTGATGAGGACAGTGTAGATATGTCGCTTCTTGTGCCATGCGCGCCCTATTCTTCAGAGGAAATGTACGAGGAAATATTCAAAACAACTGAAGCATTCCAAGATGACGACCTTCGAAGGCTTACCCAGTATATTTTAAAAACAAATAAGGAGCTGCTTTTGCGTGCGCCTGCTGCTGTAAAAATGCACCATGCTACGCGCGGAGGGCTGCTCCACCATACGCTTAGCGTTTTGCGGGCTGCAAAGGCGCTTTGCCCGCTTTATAAAGGGCTTGATAAAGAGCTTGTATATGCTGGCGTAATCCTCCACGATATTGCAAAGCTTTTAGAAATGGATATAAGCGCGCTCGGCCTTGCCTCAGGCTACACTTATAAAGGGCGGCTCATAGGCCATATAGGGCTTGGCATAAATGTAATTGGCTCTGTATGTGAGCTGCTTGATATTAATGACGCGCTTTGCGTGCTCGTGCAGCATATGATTCTTTCACACCACAGCGTTGTTGAATACGGAAGCCCAAAGCCGCCCATGTTCCCTGAGGCTGAGCTTGTAGCACAGCTTGATATGCTTGACTCGCGCCTTTACGAAATGTTCGATGTGCTCGATTCTGTGCCTTCAGGCGGCTTTTCGGAGCGCGTGTGGGCGCTTGAAGATAGGCATGTTTACAACCACGGCAGGGCGCAGGGTTAGGGAATTTTGCTTTAAGGCGTTAAATTTATAAAGCTGCAGTATACATAAAACAGCAACCAAATAGAGGAGGTATGCAATGGAACAGCCTTTGATGTCGGTTATTTTATCAGCAGGGGAAGGCAGGCGTATGCATTCAGATGTGCCAAAGGCGCTGCATACCCTATGCGGCCTTACAATGCTCGAGTGGACGCTTTCTGCGCTAAAGCATTTAGGTGCGGATAAATTCGAGCCTGCAGTTGTAGTTGTCGGCCATGGGCAGGCGCAGCTTAAAGCGCGCTATGGCGAAAGCCTCCGGTTTTCTGAGCAGACTGTGCTTGGTACAGGGGGTGCGCTTTTAGCAAGCCGCAGCATGTTAAACACAACAGGGCGTATATTTGTGCTTGCCGCAGATATGCCGCTTATAAAACACTCTACACTTTTAACGCTTGCAGAGCTTGGCTCTGACGCTGCATTTGCTTCAACACCTCTTTTGCCTGGGGATATGCGAAGCCGTATTATCCGCAATGAAGAAGGCGAGCTTATAGCGCTTAAAGATGCTGATGCAGCCTTATATTCGTACAGCCCTTCTGAGGTAAAAGCTGCAGCCTATTGCTTTAGCGCGCCTGTGCTTTTAGAAGCGCTTGATGCGCTTATGTCGCAGCCTGGGCTAAGTGAGCTTAGCATGAGTGCGCTTATAAACTACCTGCTTGAAAAAGGGGCAGATGTTAAAACAGTTTCTATTGATGCAGATGAAGCGCTAGATGTAAACAACAGGGTGCAGCTTGCAGAAGCTGCTGCGCTTTTAAGAGGCAGAATAAACAAAAAGCATATGCTAAACGGCGTTAATATGCTTGACCCAAATGCAGCTTATATTGATGAAACAGTTAAGCTTGGCAAAGACTGCACAGTTTACCCTGGGGTTGTGCTAGAAGGCAATACAGTAGTAGGCGAGGGTACAACGCTTTACCCCGGGTGCAGGCTTGTAGATAGCAACATGGGCAGGTTCTGCCATGCACAGGCAGTTGTTGCCCTTGATGCAGTAATAGGCGACAATGTTACGCTCGGGCCTTTTGTAAACTTAAGGCCTGGCACGCGTATTAAAGACTTCTGCAAGGTAGGCAACTTTATTGAAGTAAAAAACTCTGTTGTTGGCGAGGGCAGCAAGCTTCCTCATCTTTCGTATATTGGTGATGGCGATATAGGCAAGCGCGTTAATATAGGGTGCGGTAGTGTGTTTGTAAACTATGACGGGTATAAAAAGCACCGCACAACAATAGGAGACGATGCTTTCATAGGCTGCAACAGCAGCTTAGTGGCGCCTGTAAGTGTGGGCAGCCGCTCATATACTGCAGCAGGTTCAGTAATAACTGAAGATGTGCCTGAGGATACTTTGGCAATTGCGCGCGCAAAGCAGGTCAATAAAATCGGCTATATTTTTAAGCTTAAAGCTAAACGCAGCAAGGAACAGCTTTAAGGATTTATGGCGCAGGTGTTGCAGAAGCTGGTGCAGCCTCTGCCTGCGCTTCTTCTGCGCTTATGTATTCAACATCCTTAGCTTTAACATAGCGCTGGAGTTTGCCTTCATACACAACATGAAGATAGTCGCCAATAGTGCGGAGCACTTTGACTATTTCATCTTTTTTCAGCGCTATTTCAGAGCGGTCGGTTGCGCCCGGGGTTTTGTAAAGCTGGGTCTCTTTAGCAATTACCTTTGCCCAGCGCATATTATGCTTGCGCGGAGGTTCCCCAAGTGTAATGAGCTCTTCAGCTACATACGCTGTTGTGCCGCCAAGGTTGACTTTGTACCAACCGTCTTGAAGCGCCATTAAGTCAAGCGCTGTGTTTTCGCCCATTATGTCGATAATTGCTGCTGACTTTGAAGGCGTCTCTCTAAGGTTTACCCCTTCGCCATTGCAATAGCCCTTTAAAGGGAAGGTAATCGGCGTTGGCGCAGGCTCTGGTTCAGGTTCAGGCGTTAGCGCAGGCGCTGCTACAGGAATGTCGGGTTCTTCAGAAGGTTCGGGCGCCCCAATGTCGCTTATTGGCAGCTCTTCCGGCGCTTTTGCGCAGCCTGTTATTGCGCCAAGCAGAAATGCAAAAATCAGTAAACCTGCAGTTAGCTTCATATGCCAATCACTCCTCTTAAAGCTGTGTTTCTACTGCTAATAATACCCCATTGCATATGTAAAATACACTCCTTTTCAGTTTCCTTTTAAGTATAAAACTCTCTTGCCTATTGGGCTTACTTTATCTTGTGTTTTGTTTTCGCTATGTTGTATAGTAAAATGAGCAAATTCAAGCTTAAGCTTGGTTATGCTTAGGGGGCGGCTAATGGCAGATTTCAGCGTTTTTGATATAATCGGCCCGCGTATGACGGGCCCTTCAAGCTCACATACTGCGGGTGCGTGCAGGCTTGCAAACACAGCAAGGCGTATAGCAAGCGAAGATATTGTAAAAGTTGCGTTCACGCTCTATGGTTCGTTTGCAAAAACAGGCTTTGGCCATGGTACGGATAAAGCGCTGATTGCTGGTATTCTCGGCCTTAAGCCTGACGACCCTTCCATAGCAAATGCTTACGAAGCTGCAGAAAAGGCAGGGCTTAAGACAGAGCTGCGTTTAAGCGAGGCGCCTGTTGAGCACCCTAATACAGTGCGTATAAGCATAACAAGCTCAAAAGGCGAAGTAACCGAAATCCTCGGGGAGTCAATAGGCGGGGGGAATATCCGCATTGTTGAAATAAACGGCCTTGACCTTGAAATTACAGGCGAATACCCGACCTTAATTCTGCAATATCGCGATATGCCGGGAATAGTCGCAGTTGTAACGCATGTGCTGGCTCAAAACAAAATCAACATTGCATTTATGCGGGTCTTTCGCCACGGCAAGGGTGCAGACGCATTTATGAGCATTGAAACCGACCAGCCTGTTAGCATAGCAATCCGCGAGCTTATAGTAGGGCTTTCGGATGGCATAATAAAGGTGTTCGCAATTTGAGCGCAAAGGAGACAAAAACGCATGTATGAATTCCACAACGGCAGCGCGCTATTAGCGCTTTGCCAAAGCGAGGGTATTTCAATTTCTTCGGCAATGCTCCTTCGTGAGCAGGCGCTTTTTGAGACTCCCCGCGAAGAGCTACTCTTTGAAATGCGCGAAAACCTTAATACCATGCGGCAGGCAGTCACAAAAGGGTTAAGCGGCAATGTACGCTCATTAAGCGGGCTTTCTGGCGGAGAGGCTGCGCGTTTAAACGAATATTCCAAAATTGCGCCGTTTTTGGGCAGCGAGGCATGCGCTGCAGCAGCAGCTTCAATGGCAGTAGTCGAAGTCAATGCTGCAATGGGGCGCATAGTCGCGTCCCCGACTGCAGGCGCATGCGGTATTATCCCTGGCGTGCTTTTAACGCTTGCGCCAAATAGGGGCTGGACGGATGAAGCACTTGTGCAGGCGCTCTTTTGCGCAGGCGCAGTTGGGCTTTTAATTGCGCGCCATGCGTCTATTTCAGGCGCTGATGCAGGCTGCCAGGCGGAAACAGGCTCAGCAGCTTCAATGGCTGCAGCAGCAATTGTGGAGCTAAACTCAGGTACGCCTGAAATGTGCCTTCATGCAGCAGCAATAGCTCTTAAAAATGTGCTTGGGCTTGTATGCGACCCTGTATGCGGGCTTGTTGAATGCCCCTGCATAAAGCGCAATGCATTAGGCGCTGTTAATGCGCTACTTGCAGCTGACCTTGCGCTTTCAGGCGTTAAGTCGCTTATTCCCTTTGATGAAGTTGTTGAGGCAATGCGCTCTGTCGGGGTTTTAATGCGGCCTGAGCTTCGCGAAACTGCGCTTGGCGGGCTTGCTGCTACACCAACTGCAAAAGAGCTGACAAAAACCCTATTTGCTGAGTTTAAAACTCCGTTTGATAAAGTCTAAGCGATTAGCCAAAGCGCTGCTCAAGCCTAATTACAAGTGCGCTCATATCATCCTTTGCGCCGCGCTCAGAGGCAGCTTTTAAAAGCGCTGAGGCTGCATCAGCGCATGTGTTTGCACCGCCAACGCATTCTATAATAAGCTGCCCTGTTTCTTCAGCAAGCGCCTCAAGCGTTCCGTCCGTAAGGAGCACAATGCTGTCATTTTGCTTTAGTGTGGCGCAATGGACTGCAGGCACAGCTTCTGTGAGTATGCCCGCTGGCAGCGCCTCAGCATAAATCGTATGCACACGCCCTTCGCGAAGCACAAAGCTCGGCGGAGCGCCAAACTTTATAAACTCAGCATTTCCGTTATTAAGGTCAACACATAGAGCGTCAAGCGTTGCATAGACCTCATCTTCACGTTTTACCATGAGCAGACGGTTAACGCATTCAAGCGCATCATCTCTGTTAAAGCCAGTTTCATAAAGCCTGCACATAAGTTCAACTGCAGCAGCGCTTTGCTTGGCAGCAAGAGCGCCAGTACCCATGCCATCGCTTAAAACATAGAGAGACCTGCCGCAGTTGAGGTTGCAGCTTGCTGCACTATCTCCGCTTATTGCACTTTTTGGCATAGGCAGAGTTGCAGTTCCCATTGATGCATATAGGGTGCTTGCTTCTTCAAAGTTTGCTATTGTTAAATTAGCTTCAGCCTGGCTGAACAAGAGGCGCATTTGTTTGTTAAGTGCAGAAGAAACTGCATTTTCAAGCTGCACATCGTCAAACTCTCCCCTTTTTCGCTTGTAGAGCTTAAGCTGTACGCGCATATTGCCCTTGTGGCTGTATACCAAGGCCTCTTTTGCAGAGAGGCCGTCTTTTTCAAGCTGCCTTACAAGGTTCGCTGAAGCGCCCTCTTTAGGCCAGGGCGATTCTTCCAAATCTTTAGCAAGGTTGTGCATAACCTTAGAAACGCCAGAAAGCTGCCTGTGCGCAAACGCCTGCTGGGCAAGGCTACTAAAGCCATCCATACAGTTTTTGCGGTAGGCATCCTTAGCTGTTGATGCTGCTTTTGCAAGCGACGCAGTTCGCCTGCAGTCGCTTTTTATTATGGCTTCAGCCAGTTGAGGCCGCGAAGCGGACGAAACAATAAACCA
>CAYWTY010000066.1:0-9180 GCA_964461335.1 uncultured Oscillospiraceae bacterium | reverse complement strand
TCGGCGATGACCGGAGACCATTTCATACCCGCCTCTGGGGTCAGGGCGGACGATACTTTATAAACAGAAAACAGATGAAAACCAATCATATAAAGATATTACCACCTGAAAGGAGCTTCTTGATATACTTTAACCTCAATGTGGTACAGGGAATGCGCAACCTTAGGGCAATATACTTGCGCATTAAACCCTAAAGCAAAGAGGATGTGTGGCTTTTGAATTTTGAGAAAATGCTCGAGCTTAAGAATGTCACCAAAATATATGACGGCGGCATTTTGGCAAACCACAACGTCAATTTCAGCTTATGCAAAGGAGAAATTCACGCACTTGTAGGCGAAAACGGCGCAGGCAAAAGCACACTTATGAAAATGCTCTTTGGCATGGAAAGCATAACATCAGGCCAATTGTTTTTACGCGGAAAACCAGTTCATTTTACCTCAACACGGGATGCAATTGAAAATGGTATAGGCATGGTGCACCAGCATTTTATGCTTGTTGAAGACTTTACAGCTGCAGAAAACCTAGTACTTGGCACAAGGGGTTCTGCTTTTTTTAATGACAAAGCTAAAGAGATTAAAACCTGCAAAGAGCTATCAGTTAAATATAAATTCGACATCATACCAGAGCGCTGCGTGCGCGATATGAGCGTTGGGAAGAAGCAAAAGCTTGAGATTCTTAAAATTCTCTACCGCAAGGCAGACATCATAATTTTGGATGAACCTACTGCAGTGCTTACGCCGCAGGAGAGCGACGAGCTGTTTCTAAACCTCTTAGAGCTAAAAAAACAGGGTATGACTGTAATTTTCATTTCACATAAGCTTGATGAAGTAAAAAAGATAAGCGACCGCATAACAATTTTGCGAAGCGGTGAAACCATAGGCACATACAACACTAGCGATATATCAGTATTTCGGTGTATCAATAGTAAGCATGTTTTTACTTGAAGGTGCAGGCGCATGGGGTACAGCCATGTTCCCTGTTGAGGCGAAGTTAGGCAATTTAATTTCAGGCACAAGCATGCATTATGGCATGGTAATTTTACTCTTTGCCATTTTGTTCGTTGTTGTGCTTATGCAAAAGACCCCTTTTGGCTATAAGATTCGCTTAACAGGGCAAAACCCCAACTTTGCACGCACAGCAGGCATAAATGCGGATAGCATTATACTCGGCGCACAGTTCGTAGGCGGCGCAATAGGCGGCATGGGTGGCGCAATTGAGGTTATGGGCATATACAAACGCTTCCAGTGGGAATCTCGCGTCAGCTATGTTTGGGATGGGTTAATGATACATATGCTTGCAAACCAAAACCCGCTTTTTATTCCGCTTACTGCGTTTTTTGTAGCATATATGCGCATAGGCGCTGAGATTATGTCGCGAAACACAAACCTCGACCCTGAGCTTGTTGCATTTTTGCAAGGCATAGTCATTCTCCTTGTAGCATCGGATAAGTTTTTATATTCCTTTAAAAAGCGCTATGAGCAAAAGCTGGCACTTGAGCAGGCAGGCACAAAAGAGGAGGTGGGCGTATGATTTTAGCGCTTTCGTCCACTGCATTTTGGTTTTCAGTACTATCAGGGACAACCACAATTCTGCTTGCTACATTGGGCGCAAACTTAATGTTTCAATCCGGCATTTTTAACCTTGCCATTGAAGGTACCATGCTCATTTGCGCGCTTGTTGGGGTTGTAATTTCCGCATATACGCAAAACCTGCTTTTAAGCGCAATACTCACAGTTGCAGCAGGCATTGCAGTTTCTATGCTGCTTGGCTACTTCGCACTTGTAATGAAGGGGCCGATGAATGCATGCGGAGTTGCCATAAATTTAATTGCAGGAGGAGGCACTGTATTCGTGCTTGTGCTTCTAACAGGCAGCAAGGTCTCCTCGCTATCGCTTCAAAGCCTAATGTTTCCAAATATCGAAATCCCTTTGTTAAGCAGCATCCCCTTCTTGGGCGAGCTTCTATCCGGCCATAACCTTATTACCTATTTAAGCTGGCTCTTTGTTTTGCTCTCTTGGGTCTTTTTATACCATACCCGGCCAGGGCGTAACCTACGCGCAGTAGGCAAAGACCCTGAAGTCGCCCGCTCATTAGGCATTAGCGTCTTGCGAATGAAATTCATGGCGCTTTCGCTATGCGGCGCGTTTTGTGCTTTTGGCGGCATGTATATGTCAATGGGTTCGCTTACAAGCTTCACAGCAAACATGATTAATGGGCGCGGGTATCTTTCGCTTGCAATGAACGCAATGAGCCGCGGCAACCCTTTAATCGGGTTCCTTTCCTCGCACTTGTACGGCTTTACAGACACAATGACTGTGTACTTGCAGTTGTATACAGCCTTGGACCTGCGCTTTATATCCGCCCTGCCCTTTATACTCATACTATTTGTTCTGTTTATCCTACACACTGTAAAAAAACGGATAGCAAGGGGTAAACAGCTTAGAGAGACCATGCAGTGAAACCAAGAAAGGATAATGACTTTCTTAGTTAATATTGTTACAACAATAAAACAGGAGGTAATTCATGAAAAGACTCTTCTCTCTCGCGCTCATATGCATTATGCTTACCGCAATGCACCTTGGATGCAATAGCGGCGCAAAAACTGCCCCACCTTCTCAAGGCACAGCTGCACCTTCAAACACAACGCCTAAAGAAGGCAGTACTGCACAAGTAGGAGCTACAGAGACACCTGTTGAAAAAAAACAGGTTTATATCTTTGTGAAAAACCGCGGCGACCTTTCCATGTGGGATAGTATTGCTGCAGGCGGAGACAAAGCTAAGGTTGATTTTCTTGATCGTGCTGATGTTTATGTTGTTGAAACAACAGCAGATATTCAAGCCTGCCTGACTGCAATGTATGAAGCTGCAGATAAAGGCGCTGACCTTATGTATGCTGGCAATGATTTTGCAGACTGTATCTTGGAAGTAGGAGCGGCTTTCCCAAAGATCGCTATGTTCTCTGCAGGCAACAAAGGCAAGATGACAGAAAACTTAGAGCGCATGTATGCCTTCCAGGTACGAAATGACGCATGCTTTTTAGCAGGCATACTTGCAGCTGATGTAGCTACAAGCGGAATAGCAGGCACATCTGCTTCAGGCGTTATTGGCTTTATAGGCGGTAAGGACGAGACTTTAAACGTGCAGAACCAGTTCCTAGGCTATATAAACGGAGCAAAGCACTTTAAGCCTGAAGTTGAAATAGTCTATAACTATGTGGGCGGCTGGAACGACCCGGACAAGGCTCGCACACAGGCTCTTGCGCAGTACAACGACTCAAAGGCTGAGGTTATTTTTACAACTGCAGGCGCTTCGGGCAATGGCGCTTATACTGCTGCACAAGAAGTCGAGAAGTTTGCAGTAGGCGCAGACGTAGATATGGAAATTAAATATGCAGACCGCAGAGAAGTTGCTTCACGCATAATAACTTCCACAATGGTAAACTACGATGTAATCGTGTATAACACCATAAAGAAGTTCTTGGATGAAGGCAGCCTCGACTATGGCAAGTTCGAATTTTTAGGGCTGCCTGATGGTGCAGTAACATGTGTTGAAGGCCCGGGCTTTGACAAGTACATAAGTGAAGATGCAAAGAAGGCTTTTAACGATGCTAAGGATAAAATCCTAAAAGGCGAGCTGGAGATTCCCGGCGCTCTTAACCAGGAGCAGGATGTAATAAAGGCTTTAATAAACGAGAGCCTGAACAAGTAATGCTGCAAAAGCTCAAGTATTACGAAGATATAAATGCTGCATAAGCTGCAAAAGGAACCCGGCATATTCGCCGCATATGCTGTAGGCGAGGCTTGCCGGGTTTTATCCGTTAATACATCTGCTTTATAAAAGAAATCATTTTTTCGGCTGCTTCCGAAAGGTTGTACTTGCCCTTGACAATGTAGCCAACCTCAAGGCTTTCCTTTCCTTCTATGGGGATGCTGACTATATCGGTATATGCTTCATCCTCAGGCAAATAGCCTGTACCAGTTGCATAGGCATCGGTTTTGCGCATTATGGTATATGCGCTTGCACGGTCATTAACATAGTAGGTTTGCATATGCGGGCTGGCTCTGCGCAATGTTGCAGTATACAGGCTCGCGCCTGAGCCGCTTGCATCGTAAGAGATGCTTGGGTAGTGGTGCAAATCGCCGGCTAAAACAAAGGCTTGGCTTGCGAGCGGTTGGCTGTTGTGCACATAGATATGGGGCTTGCGGTAGGCAATGTGGTTGAACAACATGCCTCTATTGCGTAAATCCTGTATTACGATATTTTTTACGGATAAATAATAAAAGAACAGCCCAAAGTCGGATACGCCGTTTTCCACATTATCGAGAAGCGTCTCTGTGTTACACGCCAAGTATGCAAGGCGGAAGTTGTTCTTTTGGTATAGTTCAGCCATCCTTAAAAATGCCCCTTCGCCGCATATGTGATGCTGGGTAGATACAGATAAGGATATTATCTCCTGTGGGGGTTTTGAGTATTTTTCGGTTACATATTCGCATTGGTCGAGCATGTGCTGAATATCTTCGGCAAATTCACGGCCTGCCATTGTAAGCTCAACACCTTTGCTGCCGCGGCAAAAGATGATAAGGTTAAATTCCTTTTCCAGTTGCTTTATAGCTGCAGATAGTGCGGACTGGGCAACGAACAGCTCCTTTGAAGCCTTTGTTATGGAGCCGTGGCGTACA
Organism: uncultured Oscillospiraceae bacterium; assembly: GCA_964461335.1. Classification (GTDB taxonomy): domain Bacteria; phylum Bacillota; class Clostridia; order Christensenellales; family CAG-138; genus JAKJBL01. Next base: position 4,501 of record CAYWTY010000066.1, on the reverse strand, counting down.
ATGGCAACCAGGTATTCTGCCTGTTTTAGCGTCATACAGTTCCCTCCGCATAATTATGTGCGATACTGCGCTTAGTATTCGTAATTATTATACAAAATACACTGCTATGTAGCAAATACCCAAGAGAATATTCGGGTTTATGATAAAAATCAAAATGGAAACAGAAAGGATGAAAATATTGACTTACGACCTTCTTATTCGAAACTGCCGTCTTTTGACGAGTGAATTCACAATAGAGCCAAATAAGACTGTGGCTGTAAAGGGCGGCATAATTGCAGCCATTGCTGATGCAGCAGAAGCTCTCTGCTGGCAAGCTCCTGAGCTTATAAATGGTGAAGACAAACTGCTAATGCCCGGTTTTATAGATGGGCACACTCATACCTGCCAGCAGCTATTGCGCGGCAGAGTGGCAGATGAGTATCCCATGATTTGGGCGCGGTTTCTTGTACCGTTTGAGAGCGAGCTGACTGAGGAGAATGTCTATTTTAGCGCAAAGCTTGCTTGCCTTGAAATGATTAAAAGCGGCACAACATCCTTTGCAGACTCTGGCGGCCGCCATATGCACCGCGTAGCTGAAGCAGTTATAGAATCCGGCATGCGGGCTTGCATTGCCCGCTCAACCATGGATATGGGGGGCACTGTTGATGGCATTATGGTAGAAAGCGCAAAGGAAGCTATTTCCCGAACAGAGGAGCTTTATAAAGGCTACCATGGCAAGGGTGATGGCCGAGTAGAGGTTTGGTTTGCGCTGCGACAGGTAATGACATGCAGCCCTGCTCTTATTCGCTTAGTTGCAGAAAAGGCAAAGGAGTACAACACAGGCATACACGCGCATTTATACGAACACAGGGATGAGGTAAGGTTCTGCCTGCAAAACTACAAAAAACGGCCTGCCGACTTTTTAGATGAAATGGGCGCAATGGGCCCCAATCTTTTAACTGCACATAATGTTGCTATGTCTGAGAGCGATATAACCCTTTATGCTAAGCGCGGCATAAAGGCAATCCATTGCCCTCACGGCAATTTAACAAGCCATGGGTTCCCAAAAACGCCGAGCCTCTTGGCAAACGACATATCTTTAGGCTTGGGCTCTGATGGAAGCGCGGGCTATTCAGTAAGCCTATTCGACGAAATGCGCACATTGCGCTTAGCAACCATTGCTTACTGGGGCTTACCTGTGTTCGACCCTGTTGTGCTCCCCTGCAAAGAGCTATTGCGCATGGTCACAATTGGCGGAGCTTCTGCAATTCAGCATAGAGACAATTTAGGCACAATAGAAGTAGGCAAAAAAGCAGACCTCATAACGCTCAATATTCGCCAGCCGCATATGATGCCAAGCCACAATCTTGTAAACACAGTTGTAGAATCTGCTTGCGGGCAGGATGTAATAGATTCTATAATAAACGGCAAACTCGTTATGAAAAACCGGGAAGTGTTAACTTTAGATGAAGAGGCGATTTTAAAAGAGGCACAAACCCAAATGGATGACATTACTAACCGCGCAAAGTTTTAGTTTAAGGTTAAGGCATACGGCTTGCAGCTTTTGGCTTTAGCCTGACGCTTTGCGTGCTTTATGCGCTCTTTATACATGGTCTTGCTAATAAAGCTTGACCATGTTGTTTATATTCTATAATTATACCTATTGCAAATCTAAAAACTGGAATATATAATAGTACTAAGTCCTAATAGCGATTATAACAAGGAGGTGCTTTTATAATACTTTTGTTTTCATCACAATGGTTAGTATTCAAGGCTTGTGAGCTTACTGCATGAAGCGTGTAATTTTAAGCCTTGAAGCAGTATTTAATGTGTTTTATATTACCTTCGCATTGATTGTTTCGTTTATACTTCTATTTAGCAAAATGCAAAGCCCTGCACGAATGCTTGCAGGCGCAATGGCTTTGGTTCTTGTTGGGGGTGATGCGTTTCATCTTCTGCCGCGCATCTTCGTTATAATAACAGGCAAAAGCGAAAAGTTTCGCAATATGCTTGGCAGCGGCAAGCAAATTACTTCAATTACTATGACAGTTTTCTATTTGCTTCTTTTTTATATTGGGGTATTGGTTTTTTCGCCAGAGGTAATACATTGGTGGACTTTTATAGTATATATACTTGCTGCTTTTCGAATTATCCTTTGCCTGATGCCCCAAAACAAATGGCTTTCGAAGTATCCTCCTGTAAAATGGGGCGTTATACGCAATATTCCGTTTGTTATACAAGGCGCAGTTGTTGTAGGGCTGTTCTTTATTCATAGAGGCAAAATGCCAGGCCTAAACTTAATGTGGCTTGCTATATGCCTTAGCTTTTCGTTTTATTTGCCTGTTGTTATATGGGCAAATAAATACCCCAAAATCGGTATGCTTATGCTGCCAAAATCTTGCGCTTATTTATGGATGCTTGCAATGTGCCTCACATTATAAAATGAAAATCCTTAGAAATTTTAATATGCAAAATGAAAGGAGCATTATTATGAACGATTACAAAAAGCTCACGAACGAAGTCGGCGCACCTGTTGCTGATAATGAAAATTCCATTACAGCAGGCCCACGCGGCCCAGTAGTTATGCAGGATGTATGGCTGATGGAAAAGATGGCGCATTTTAACCGCGAGGTAATACCTGAGCGTCGTATGCATGCAAAAGGCTGGGGCGCATACGGCAAGTTCACAGTAACCCATGATATTTCGAAGTATACAAAGGCAGATGTGCTGCAGTTAGGGCAAGAGACTGAAGTCTTTATTAGGTTTTCAACTGTTGCAGGTGAGCGCGGCGCAGCAGACTGCGAACGTGATATACGCGGAGTTGCAGTAAAGTTTTACACAGAAGAAGGCAACTGGGATTTAGTCGGCAACAACACGCCTACTTTCTTTATCCGCGATGTGCATAATTTCTCAGACCTTAACCGCGCAGTTAAACGCGACCCGCGCACAGGCAGACGCTCCGCTCAGAACAACTGGGATTTTTGGACTCTGCTTCCTGAATGCTTCCACCAAATTACTGTTGTAATGAGCGACAGAGGCATACCTGCCACATTCCGCAATATGCACTTTTTCGGCGAGCATACATTCTCGTTCTATAACGCGAAAAACGAGCGCTTCTGGTGCAAGTTCCATTTCAAGACTCAGCAAGGTATTAAAAACCTCACAAATGAGCAAGCAGCAGAAATTAACGGAAGAGACCGCGAGCACCATGGCAGGGATTTGTATGAGGCTATTGAATGCGGCAACTTCCCGAAATGGACTATGTATGTGCAGATTATGACCGAAGTGCAGGCGAAAAACCATTACGAAAACCCCTTTGATATTACAAAAATCTGGCGTCATGCAGAATACCCTCTTATTGAGGTAGGCGTTTTAGAGCTTAACCGCAACCCGGAAAACTTCTTTGCTGAAGTTGAGCAGGCTGCGTTTACGCCTGCGCATGTTGTCCCTGGGATTGGCTTTAGCCCGGATAAGTTTTTACAGGGCAGGCTGTTTTCTTATGGGGATGCGCAGCGTTACCGCCTTGGCGTAAACCACAACCACATACCTGTAAACCGCGCAAAAGTAGAGGTTAACGAATACCATCGCGATGGCGCAATGCGGGTTGATGGCAACTATGGCGGAGCGCCAGCCTATACCCCTAATAGCTATGGCATATGGGCAGCACAGCCTGAAGTTATGGAGCCGCCGCTTGATTTAGAGGGCGCAATGTACCGCTATGACCCTAAGGATGACCCGACAGACGATTGTTTCCGTGCAGGCGGGAACCTCTGGCGCGTTTTAACTGAGGATAAGAAGCAGCTTCTAATAATGAATACAGCAGAAGATATGGCATCAGTTACTCAGAATATTAAGTATCGCCATGCAGCACACTGCTACCTTGCAGACCATGATTACGGCGAGCGCTTCACAAAAGCTTCAGGGCTTGACTTTGAAAAGGTAAAGGCGCTTTCAAAGCTCGACAATAACGCGCTAATTCATGCTACACTAAATGACCAATGTGTAAGCAAACCATAATTATATGGAGCGCTTCTTATGAGCGAGCTTAGGAACACGAAACAGCGTCAACTGGTTTTAGATGCAGTTAGGGCGCGAAGCGACCACCCGAGCGCTGCTGAAATTTACCAATATGTTAGAGAACTTGACGATAGAATAAGCCGCGGCACTGTGTACCGCAATTTAAACATCTTGGCTTTGCAAGGGGAAATCCGCCAGGTTACGCTAAAGGATTCGGATAGGTTTGAGGGCAAACTCGAAAAGCACTATCACCTTCTATGCAAAGAATGCGGTGAAGTTAAAGATGTGCAAATGCCATATCAATATGTGCTTGATAAAGAGGCAGCAAAGGAAACCGGGTATAAAGTAAAGACCCATCGCACGGTTTTTGAGGGCTTATGCCCGAACTGCCAATTAAAGCAAGTATGAAGCGCATGTGGAGCTTATTAAATTGAACTCTGCAAAATAAATAAAGGGGCTGTAGCAGTAACAAGCTACGGCTCCTTTTTCATTTTAGAGAATGCGC
>CAYWTY010000065.1:0-9242 GCA_964461335.1 uncultured Oscillospiraceae bacterium | reverse complement strand
CAAGTGCGTTATAGATTCAGATTATATCATCTATTAAAATGTAATTTATCTTCTCAGCAGATAATCTGCACTTTAAATTGCTGTTTCTCTATACCCGATAATACCATGCAGATATATACTAATCTCTTAGCATGCAAATATTTTAGGATTATACTCGTTTTCTGCGTTTATCAATGTAAAAAATCACATATGAAATGATTACAGTAACTGTAACCTGAGGTATCAAAAAGGCAAGCGCTATTCCACCATGTGATGATTCGACAATTCCCTTCCCCCAAACTAATAAATCAATCACTATCGTAATTGGTATAGATAACCATATCCAATTCCGTTTAGCAAAATATAATATTAGCAGGGACAAAATTGGCGGTACAAGAAACATAATGATTGAAAACATTTCGCCATATTGCATTAAAAAGTCTGTCATAATATTACCTCCCAAATTAGCAATTGTAGTTCCGTATTTCCCATAAGCGCGTTATAAATTAAGATTTTATCATCTATATGCAATCACTGTCAAAAGCTTAACCCCCTTATTTGAACCTTCAGCCCCTTAGGAAGCACTCAAAATTGGGTAATTAAATTGTATCGTTTTCGTTAATGTATTTTGTGAGGTTTTCGGATATATACCTGTAAACATCGTGCTGAGCACCTAGCTAAGGCGCTTAACGTAAGCCCAGCTCTGCTTATGGGATGGAAGCTCGAGCAGCGGCATTCCGCATGGAACAAGGGTAGCACCTATAATTGAATTGCTATATGCAACAAACTATGGTGGCGAGGTGGACAAAATTTGCGATGGATTTGCGCCGTTGATTGACTCAACCTTGATAGGGGAATACTACAACTACAAAGCGAATGACGACAGCATGTTTCCCGCAATACAAGAGGGAGATTTGCCTGCCGTAGCAATGCCTAATATAGGCCACTCTGCGCAAACAACAACACCCCATAATACAGCATAGCTTTTTGGAGGCCCAATGAAAAAATCCGTAGTTGAACTTTTGCGCTTTGATGAAGCGGATACACAGTTTGAACTTTTAGAAACTGAAGAGGGCAGCCCGGGGTTTTTTAACAGGTGGCCAAATGATGATATAGCCCAAAAAAAGCCTCCTGAACCTCCCTCATCTTCAAGTGTTGATGAAAACGAAAAAAGGCTGAAAAAGGATTTTAGAAGTGATATAAACCCTGATGTGCTTTTGCGAAGGTTTTTGCTTGGCGGCGCTATCCCTACACTTGTTGCATGCTTAAACGGCATGGCATCAAGAAGCGAAATAAACGACTTTATTCTCAGGCAGGGCATGTATAAAGGATGTATGCTTGATGCAGGGGAAAACCTCGCAAAGTATGCAATGGAGCATGTGTTTGCTCAGCAGGAAGCTGAGCTTGAAAATGATTGGGATAAAATTAAAGCCGCAGTTTGCGAAGGGCGGACTGCAGTTTTTATTGAGGGTGATGAAAAGGCTGTATTAATGGATACCAGGGGGTATGAACAGCGAACTGTTAGCACAGTTCAAAACGAAAAAGTAATCCGCGGCCCACAAGAAGGTTTTGTGGAAAACCTAAGGACAAATGTTTCGCTTCTTAGGCGCATAATAAAAACAGATGACTTTGTGTGCGAATTTAGGGAAGCAGGCGCAATGAACAATGTTATGCTTGTTATTGCATATAGAGACGGAGTAGTAAACAAGAAGCTGCTTAGTGAGGTAAAAAAACGGCTCAACAGCATAAATACACGAATGATTTTAAATAGCGGCACAATTGAACAGCTGACTGAGCATAGTAGCCTATCACCGCTGCCGCAGGTGCTTTCAACAGAACGCCCTGACCGCGTTGCTGCGCATATAATGCAGGGGCATGTTGCTGTAATTTGCGATGGCAGCCCGAGCGCGAGCGTTATGCCTGCAACACTCTTTACCTTAATGTCCACATCAGAAGATGCGTATGTGCGCAGGCCTTTAGGAAATATTTTGCGCGTTGTTCGATACATAGGAGCAGGTGTGAGCATCCTTCTGCCCGGGTATTTTATTTCGCTTGCACTTCATCACCAGGGCATGCTTTCTACTGAGGTAATAACAACAGTTATTGCTTCAAGGCGCATGGTCTACTTACCTATTGGGCTTGAAATGATTTTTCTGCTTTGGGTGTTCCAGCTTCTTCGAGAGGCGGGGTTAAGAGTCCCCGGCAGCATAGGGCAGGCAATGGGTATAATTGGCGGGCTTGTGCTTGGCCAAGCGGCTGTGGCAGCTAATATGGTAAGCACAGTTGTACTTATTTTTGTTGCGCTCTCAGGTATGGGCACATTCACAATCCCTGACCACTCAACGCAAATTGCTGCCGAATACTTTCGAATATTTCTTGTGCTTGCAGGCTGGCTTGGGGGGCTTCTTGGGTTTTCTGCTGGGGTGCTTGCCCTTGGAACATGGCTTGTGTCGGAAAAATCTTATGGCGTACCTTTCCTTGCACCTATTGCTCCGCGCACTTATTCAAAGCAGCCTGTAATTTTGCGCGGTAAAATAACGCAGCACAAGCGTGCAACGGATTATATTAACCCAGAGGAGGAACTTGCATGAACTTGCGCCAAGGCAGCATCGGCAGGCAGGAGTCAGTTTGCATAGCTGCAATTGCAGCTTGCTCAAGCGGTTTGTTTACCTTTGAGAGCAGCGCACTTTATTCCTTGGGAAATTCCTCTTATATTTCAATGCTTGTTTCTGCTGCAATTGCAATTATCATTTTTGCTCTAGCTGTAAGCGCAATGCGCTCTGCTGGGCATTTAACGCTTTGGGCGCTGCTTAGAAGCGGGCTTGGCCCATTTTTTAGCCGTATTGCTGCTTTAGTTTATTCTTTGCTGCTGCTTGCTTGTGCAGCTATGCTCCTAAGCAGGTTTACACTTATGATGGTAAGGTTTATCTTCCCAGGGGTATTAGAATGGAAGCTGCTTGCATACTTAGCGCCTGTTGTATTTATGCTCGCGTGGAAGGGGCTTGAAAGCATAGCAAGAGCATCAAGGCTTTTTATTGGGCTCTTGCTCTTGTCGCTTCTTGGTTCGCTACTTTTTGCTGCGTTCAATTATAAAACTGAACGGCTTGCTCCGTTTTTAGGCGATGGTATAGAAAACCTCTTGCGGCTTGGAGTTAAGGATACATTATTATTCCTCCCTGCTCTGTTAGGGCTTTTAATTGTTGCTCAAGGTGTGCATGGCCCGAAGATGGCGCAACGCGCAGGGTATTCTGCTGCAATTATTGCAGGGCTTTTGTGTTCAGTTGCCCAGCTATGCATAGGGATGACTTATTCTTACAAAGCGCTCTCTAAAATGCACTCGCCTATGTATAGGTTGACAATGAATTTCCGCACTGGGGGGTATCTCCAAAGGTTGGATAAGCTTCTGTTTTTCGGCTGGCTCATTTCTTCTATGCTTGCAGCAGGTTATTATATTTACACAGCAGCGCTTTTGTTTTCAGGCGCATTTGAGCACAATGATATACGACCCTGTGTTGCTGTGTTTTCTGTATCAGTGAGCGTATTAACGCTTCTTATGCACTCTCAGTCAGCCATTTGGGAAAATGTTGAGCGTATAATTTCAGGCTGGGGGCTGCTACTTGCCGCTGCCCCGTTATTGCTTGCAGCGCTTATTGCAAGGCTTAAGTCTTCGAACAAAAAAAGACAGGAAAGAACATCATGACGCGCCCAAACACTTTATTAAAGAAAGCTCTAATTGCTGTGCTAAGCCTGCTTATGCTCCTTAGCTCAGGCTGTATAAGCGCGAAAAGCATTGACGAATACGGATATGCAACAATAATAGGGGTTGATGCAGGCAGAAATAAGCCGCTTTTTGTAAGCATGCTCTTACAGCGGGGGAATGGGGCTATGGAAGGAGCAGAAAGCGAATTGTGCGCACATGTTGGTGTAGAATGCGATGATTTGTTTGAAGCAGTTGATTTAATAGAAAGCAGCCTGCCGTTTAGCCTTAATCTCTCGCGAACAGCAGCAATTGTTTTTGGCGAAGATATTGCGCGCAGCGGGGGTTTAGAGGGGCTTTTAGCTTCCTCATTGGGTATGCTCAACATTCGCTATTATGCAAACCTAATTTCTGTTCGCGGCAGAGCTTATGACTTTCTTAGCGGTATTCAAAGTGAGCTCAACCCAAATGTTGCAAAGCTTCAATATAGTTTTGTGGATTACAGCAGGAGAACCGGCTTCATACCTTCAATTACGCTCTCTGAGTTTTATGAAAACGTAATTGCTGAAAATAACGACATACTTCTTCCGCTTGGTGTGTTTGATTCAGGATGTTCGAAAGAAAGCGGAGCAAAAAACGAGGATGAGAAAAAGAGCAGCAGTAAAAACTCTGCTTCTTCACAAAGCGAAAAGGAGCAAAGCGAAAAAGGTGAAGATGATGAGGGCAGAATGCTGGATATACCCCAAGCAGCAGATATACTTGGTGCAACGGAGTATCTCCCTGGCCAAATGGAAAGACAGGGCGGCTTAGAATCGAGCATGATGGGCTCTGCGCTCTTCCATAAACACAGGCTCATTGGTTATTTGAACGGTTTACATACTCAAGCGCTGTTGATTGCAAAAGGGCAGTTTGAAAAGGGCCGCATTCAATTGCCGCTTCCTGATGAACGTTTAATAAGCGTGAGGCTTATAGCCAAGGCGCAGCCAAAAGTAAATTTGGAGCTTGGCGAGGAGCCCAAGGCTTATTTTGAAATTACTTTATATGCAAGTATTGAACATCCGGAGTTAAAAGAATACTCAAATGAGGAAATGGAAGCTCGAATAGCCGTTTTCCTTGAAAATAGGGTGGCTGAAGTCTTTACTGCGTGCCAGTCACTAGGAAGCGATGTATTTGGGCTTGGTAATGTTGCAGTAAAACTGTTTAAGCGAACATCTGCTTGGGAAGCTTTTGACTGGGAAGCTGCATTTAAAAACACGAGAGCTGAGTTTAAGATAGATATTTATTTAGATTACAACCCATCCAAATCAAGTGTTGAATAGCAGAATGCCTTTTTTAAGGGGGGAATAGATTGCTTGTTTTTCTGCTTTTTGATGTAGCAGCTGTAATTTACACAAGTGCATATCTTTTGCACTGTATGAAGCGCAAGTATTATTTTGGTGCAGCCGGCACAGGTATCCTGCTTGTGCTTGCACTTTTCTCGGGCTTCCTTTTGCTTGCTTATGTTTCTTAGGCTTTTCCCTTTGAGAAGAGGCGGCTTGCCTTTTCTGCAATCGTTTTATGCCGCAATGAGGTTGAGGCTTCATTAATTGTAAAAAGGTTTTCGCCGAAGTCGAGCACATCCCCTTCACTTGCGCTTTGCGAAATAAGGCTGCGCCTTATATGAATAAAGGCGTTATCATCATATTCGCATACTGCGTAGTCGCCCTCAAATCTATCAATTATTAACATGCGTTAACCTCTTTTCGTTGCAGCTTTGGCTTTAATTATACTATGAGGGTTGCAAAACTGCATTATAAAACGCTCTTTATGCAAACTCATTTAAGCATAACCTAAATAGTGCGGAGTTTATTCGTAAGGCAGATATTGGAGCCTGAATAACTTCATGATATAATGAAAGATAAACAATTGCAGTTTGCAAGAATGCGCTCATGTTTATCAGCTATTTAACGGAGGCATAGATGCTTGAAAGCAAGCCCGAGCTCTTTGGAGGAGTTCTCGATTCCATGCAGGATATGCTCCGCGTTCTTGACATTGAACAGCGGGTAGTGCTGACCAATAAAAGCTATTTAGAACGCTTTGGCGCTCAGCAGGGGAAGATTTGCACAGAAATGTTCAACAAAACTACAGCCTGCGCAAACTGCGTAGCGAGGCGGTCGCTTAAAACTGGCTCTCAACAGCAAAAGAAAACGCGTAACCGCGGGCGGATATATTGGGTTAAGGCATCTCCTCTCTTTGATTCTTGCGGATGTGCGCTTGGCACAGTTGAAGTATTTAGGGACATAACATCCCAAGTTAAGAAAAATAGAGAAATTAGCGAGCAAAACAGGCTCCTGCTTCAAGATGCTGAATTTGCAGCTCGGATGCAGCACGCGCTTTTTCATATGCCTGAGTACCCAAGCCCGGGTGTAAGCGCGCATGCAAGCTACCTTCCTGCAAGCAGTATGGGCGGGGATATGCTCGGCTTTAGCAGGCAACCTGACGGAAAGCTTGCATTCTATATTGCGGATGTCTCAGGCCACGGTTTCTCGGCAGCTATGGTTACGCTGCTCCTTCGCGGCGCGCTTAGCGGCATACGAATAAACTCCCCTTCAGAGCTGCTTAGCTTTGCGCTAAAAGCATTTTTAGCAATGGGGTTGGGTGAACAAGTTTATGTTTCAATGTTTGCAGCATTACTCAACCCTAAAGATTGCAGCCTTGAATGGGCGAATGCAGGGCTTAACGCAACCCCTTTGCTTGTAGTTGAAAACAGGCTTGAGCGGCTCTTTCAACCATCGCTTCCGCTTTGCAATTGGAAGGAGGATATTCCCTACGAGAGCAAAACAACACGTATGCTTGAGGGCAGCCGCCTTTTTCTTTACACAGACGGCCTGCTTGATAGAAAATCAACCAAGCTTACAGAAACTCTGTTGGTGGATGCAGTTAAAAACACGCAAGGCAGAGCCCTTATTAAGAAACTGGAGCAAGAAGTGCTCCCAATAAGAAATGACGATGTATGTATGCTGCTTGTTAGCTTAAGTGCAAAGGACAATAGGCTGTAAAGATTTAATAAATTCTGCTTATGCAGCACAATGACAGCTTTAAAATAGGGAATACATACTGTATAATACGTTTATCGGTGCATATGTGGGTTAAAGTCCTGCTGCTATAACAAATGTCAATAGCAAATTAAAGGCAGCAAAGGGAGGTTGGGGCATGTCCTATGACGAAATAGCGAACGCTATAGCTAGCGGGTTTGGCCAGTTTTCGTTTGGGGACGCTCTTGATATACTGATAATCGCATGGCTGTTTTATAAGCTCATTGTTTGGACAAAAGAAACGCGTGCATATCAGGTACTTAAGGGTTTCGCCATCCTCTACCTGTCTTACTTTATAAGCCAGCTGCTTTCACTCCATACTTTAAGCGCAATACTTGGCGCAATTGTGCAGTCAGGCCTTATTGTGGTAGTTATTCTCTTCCAGCCGGAAATTCGCCGCGCATTTGAGCATATTGGCCGCGGAAGACTGTTCGACCGCAGTATTTGGGCAGGCTTTGCGAGCGACCAAGGCGAAATTGTGCGCGAGCTTCATAAGGCTATCCTCAGTATGGCCCGCCGCCATGTTGGCGCGCTTATAGTTATTGAGCAAAGTGTTGCACTTGGCGATATTATTTCAACAGGCACACGAATACAGGGCATAGTTTCAGGTTCATTGCTTGAAAACATATTCGAACCAAATACTCAGCTCCATGATGGCGCAGTTGTAATTCGCAATGATACTATTGTTGCTGCAGGTTGTTTTCTGCCGCTCTCTGATGATATGGATATTGCTCGCGAACTTGGAACAAGGCATAGGGCAGCGCTTGGGATTTCGAGCGTGTCCGATAGCATTACTCTTGTCGTTTCCGAAGAAACGGGGATTATATCTGTAGCACAAGACGGTAAGCTGGTACGTTATATAGACTCAAAGGCGCTTAAGGATTTGCTTGATGGCATCTACCAAAAGGAACGCGGCACGTCGTTTGCATGGTTTGCCCGGAGGAAGAAAAATGGAGAATAACACAGACAAAGGCAAACGTGTAGCTGAGTTTTCTAAGGTGCTGCTGCTTAAGAACCTCAGCATAAAAATTGCTGCGCTTCTTCTTGCAACAGTTCTTTGGGGCATAGTGCTTACAGTTCAAAACCCAAACAGGATAAAGGTTCTGCCCAAGGTACCTGTGAGCTTTGCGCTTGGCGGTGAGGCAGACCTGCTTGCGCGTGACCTTGTTGTGCGCGGCAACCCCCTAAAAGAGCTTGGAGGAGTAAGCGTTAGGGTTAGCACACCTATTTCAACTTATATGGAGCTTAATGCAGAACATGTTACTGCATCAGTTAGCCTTAACTCTGTCATTTCCCCGGGAATTTGGACGCTGCCTATAAATGCATCTGTTTCTACTCGCCTTGTAAACACATGGGTTGAAAGGGAAGGCATCAACCCTGATAAAGTAGCTGTTGAAATAGATACTTTAATGAAGAAGACTGTGCCAGTAGAAGCATACTATGAAGGCACTCTGCCTTCTGGCTATTGGGCTGATACTGCCGAATTAAGCGCACTTAAGGTTGATATACGCGGCCCTAAGCAGGATGTTGAGCGCGCATCAAAGGCAATTTGCACAATACAAATGAACGGCAGAACGCAAAGCTATAATGATGCTGTAAATGTAAGCCTGCTTGATAGCGAAGGCGAGGAAATCCCATCAACTTATTTTATTGGGAGCTTGCCTGCAGTTACTGTGCGAATGGCTGTCTATTCTAAAAAGACTGTACCTGTTGATGTTATAGGCTCTTTGCTAGGGGCAGATAATTTACCTGCAAACTACAGGCTCTATGCAGCCTCCTCAATACCTGCAGTGCTTGATATAATCGGGGATAGCGAAGTGCTTAGAGGCATTGATAAACTCATGCTTACAGGCCTTGATATAGCAGGCAAGCGCGAACCCGTTCATGGAAAACTCGCGATTTTGCTTCCTGAAGGAGTTTCGATTTTGGGCAATGGCGGCGAAGCTGAGGTATATGTAGATATTAGGGAAAAGAACAGCAGAAAGGTTTTCGAAGCTGTACCTATTAATGCAATGGGGCTTGAGCGCGGCTATAAGGTTCGCCTAAGCGATGAAATAACAACAATAAGCGTTGAAGGGCGAGTAACTTTAGTTGACTCGCTTGAGCGCAATGATGTAAACGCATATGTTGATTTGAAAAACCTCAAGGAAGGCACATATAACCTCCATGTAAGCGTGCGGCTTGTTGATGAGCATACAACTGAAGAACTCACCTTCATACGCAGTGTTGCCCAAGTTACAGTAATAATTGAGCGCTCGTAATTTTGGGAAACACTGATTAATTCGTAACGCCACCCTGGCGGCCGTTTTTGCGCCCTGCTGTGTCGCTAAAATCTAAAATAGCGCTGCTATCCTTTCGATTTTGCTCCTTGCTGGACACAAAACTTTCTCGCCAGGTCATCATTCCTCATTTAATCAGCGTCTCCTTAAGCTTATTTAGGCTCTATGTCAATAGTTGGGGTAGAGCGGTAGACCAAGAGCAACGGGGAGCTG
>CAYWTY010000064.1:0-9448 GCA_964461335.1 uncultured Oscillospiraceae bacterium | reverse complement strand
AATCGGGGGTTTTCTCTTGCTTCTTTCTGTTACCTATGTAGTGTATCTCAACACCCGGGTTCTGCATCTCCTTTTCTGCCCCCTATTTCACACATTATGCAAACAGCGTTGCATTAGCGCTCAAATTAAATTTGCCCTATAAATACATTACGCTAAGTGGAATGCGGTTCTTGTTTAATGCGCATCTTTTCCCTGCTTTAGGCAGAAGCAGGTAATGTGGGTTGGGGCGTTAAATAAGCAGCAAGTTAGTAAATGCTCCGCATTGATGATAGAGCCTTCTTAGCTTAGCCCATGCTGCCTTGCGCAGTTAGAAACTTCGTCTTTAAGTACGTCAATTGCGTGCCCAAGTACAGGTAAAAGCACAGCCATGTTTTCGCGAAGCGCAGTAGGGCTGCCGGGGAGGTTTACAATCAGGGTGCGGTTACGAATTCCGGCAACAGCGCGAGAGAGCATTGCGCGCTTTGTAAACTGCATCCCATAGCTTCGCATTGCTTCTGGGATACCTGGCACTTGCCGCTCAAGTACATCCAAAGTTGCTTCAGGTGTAACATCGCGTGAGGAAAGCCCTGTTCCACCGCTTGTAAGAATAAGGTGAAGATTGCCGCTATCTGCAAGCTCGGCAATTGTGTGCGCAATTTGCTCACGCTCATCCGGCAGCACAAGCGTATTTACAACCTGGCATAAAGAAGATGTAAGCTCAATAAGCAAAGGGCCTGCTAAATCTTCCCTTGTGCGGTTATAGCTGCTGTCGCTTATTATTAAAATCGCAGTTAAAATCTTATCCATTTATACACCCATGTTCTGCTTAAAATTCGCTCTTTAGGCTTCGTGAAAAAAGCCTGTCTATTGCTTCGCTTGCATCAACCCCATTATAGAGCGCGTCGGATACAGCGCTGCAAATAGGGAGCTCCACATTGTAGCGGCTGCTTAGAGTCATAAGCGCCTTTACTGTATATGCGCCTTCAGCAAGCTTTGTATACTGTTCGCCCATTGCAAACGCTTCGCCATAGCGCCTGTTGTGGCTAAAAGGCGAAAAGACGGTTGCCCCGTAGTCGCCCAGGTGGCAGAGCCCATAGGCTGAGAGCGCATTGCCGCCCATAGCTAAAATGAGCCTGCTTATTTCGTGCGTTCCCCTTGAAGTAAGCGCACCCTTTAGCGTGTGTAGTCCAAGGCCGTCAAGTATGCCTGCTGCTACGCCTATTACGTTTTTTGCTGCTGCGCCTACTTCGTTGCCTATTATATCCCGCCCATAATAAAAGCGGATAAGGTCACTTGAAAACGCACCTATAAGCTCCTCTTTTACAGCTTCATCTTCACTATCTATAACCATGCAGTTGGGTGTGCCGCTTAAAAACTCCTGCACATGCCCTGGCCCAAGCCAAACTGCAATTTTACAGCTTTCGCCCATGTATTCGCCTGCAATTTGGCTAAGCCGCTTGCCTGTGCCGATTTCGAGCCCCTTCATGCAAAGTACAAGGCGCTTTGTTGAGTGGCCTAAGGCAGAAACATCTTTCATAAGCGGGCGTAGGTTCTGCGCGCCAACAGAAATAACAATGACTTGTGCTAAAAGCGTATCCTTAAGTGATGTTGAAAGCTTAATGCCTGCACCAAGCGTCAAAAGCCCGTTTTGGCGGCTTGAAGCAAGCTGCTTAAGGTTTAGTGAACCTTCCCTGCCGTAGAGCGTAATTTCATGCCCCATCCGCTCAAGATACCACGCAATAAAAGAGCCCCACCTGCCGCAGCCGAGTACACCAATGTGCATAGACTTCCCTTTCGCAATAAAGTGCAATTTACTCTTTAGAGTATAGCAGAGAGGATGGGTTATTTGCAAAACTGTCTCTTAGCGCATTTAGTTGAGCTTCTCTTCGTTTAATTTCGCTTTTATTCTTGTACATGAGTGTATCTACATGCTTTAAGAAGGTTTCAAATGGCATGCCGGTTCTTTTATCATAGCAGTCATATCCCATTGAAAACACCAGTTTGTATGGGGTTGATCTTGATGCATTATGTGCGTCAAGCTTTAACTGTATACGGTTAACAATTTGCGTAAGCATATTGGGGCTGTTTAAGTCATCAAGCAAAATAACGAACTCATCGCCCCCTGTGCGCGCAATAAAATCGTTGGGCCTTAAGCTCTTGCGAAGCACAGCTACAGAAGTCTTAAGCGCTTTATCGCCTGCTTCATGCCCATAATTGTCGTTAATTAGTTTAAACTCGTTTAAATCAACGCAAATTACGCCGATTATACTCTCAGGCCTGCTTAATTTGATTTTTGTGCGTATATAATTATCAAGCCGCCGCCTGTTATACACGCCAGTAAGATAATCCGTATTCAGCCCACTCTCCTGCAAATTGCAGTAAACCAACAAAAGCGATACAGCCATGCCGGACCAATTCGTTGTAAAGCCGTAAAACGCCCATTGAAGTGCAATCCCGAGAACAGCTGGTAAATAAAAGAGCAGCAGCATATAATAATGTCTGCGCTCGATTAACTTCCTGTTTATAAATATGGGCACTAAAGAATATAGCAAAAACAAGTTGTTGTAAACTAGATATATCCAGCCTAGGCTGTTGCGGCTATAAATGTTTTGTGCGCTTATTGTATAGAGCCAGCCTGTGAAAATATTAATAAAGCAAATAGCGGCATTAAGCCCTAAAAACAGCGCAACGCCTTTGCCAACTTTTCTGAGCCTTTTCGTATCCCTGAATGTATAATATTCTGTATAAAGAATCCATAACCCTATGCTTGTAGGCGTAAGGGCAAAAAGCAGGAAGTTTACTATAACCGAAATTATTCTGTATTGTAAGAGCGCTTCGCCGTTAAACGCCCATGTTAAAAGGTCAATAACAATAATAGACATGTTAAATGCTAAAAGCGCAATGAAGAGCCTGTTTTGTATTGCTGCCTTTTCAGGGCGCTGCCTTATGCTGAACATAAGAAAGGCAAGCATAATAAAGGCAAGAATACTCGAATCCAATGTCTTAAGCACAGCAACCTCGGTTACAGCAGCGTTTTATGCGGCATGAGCGCGAAAACACGAATGGTCAATAAAATTTCGACCCCCAATTTATTATACACAAATTGGTAAGTGGATGCCATAATAATCTATAACATTTTGTTCCTGTATTCGTTAGCGCTTACGCCCTCATATTTCTTAAACACGCGCGAGAAATGCCCCATATCCGCATATCCAACACGTTCTGATATATCGCTTATATTATACTCCGGGTGTTCGAGCAGTTTTTTGGCAGCGCGGATGCGGCTTAAGTTTAGCAGCTCGTAAAAGCTCTTTTGTGTATGCTTGTTTAAAAGTTTTGAAAGATGCCACTGTGAAACATAGCAATGGCTTGCAATTTCTGCAAGCGTGAGTTTTTCAGCATGGTTTTTATCAATAAAGCTTAGCGCCTGGCGCACAATAAAGCTGTTTGCAGGTGGCTCTTCTGCAGCTTCCTTAGTTTTTGGCGCAATTATTTTTAGGTTGTTAACCATTGCGCTCATAGCTTCGTTTATTTCTTCCATACGCGAGGGTTTTAGAAGAAGCCTGGTAACGCCAAGGCGTATTGCTTCTTGGGCATATTTAAAATCCCTATATCCTGTAAGCACAGTAATCTGCATTTTCGGAAATTCACTTTTTACGCCTGCGAGCATACAGAGCCCGTCTGCATCCGGCATTTTAATATCTGTAAAAAGTATATCAGGGGAGTGTGTGCGAATTGCGTTTGCGCCTTCTTTTGCATTAAAGGCAACGCCTACAACTTTTGTGCCGTAAGCTTGCCAATCAACTACTTCTTTTAGCCCTTCGACAATAATAGCCTCATCGTCAACGAGCACAACTTTATACATATATTCTCCGTTTTAATGCACTATTTACAGTCTACCCCTTTATTGCGCCAACAGTAAGCCCCTTAATTATGTTTTTTTGCAAAATCACATATACAAGGAGCACAGGCAGCACAACAAGCACAACGGATGAAGCCATAAGCCCGTAGTTTACACCTGCCTGTGAGCTTATTTCGTTTAGTAGGAGTGTTATTGTGCGTTCCTCAGGGAAGCGCAGGAAGAACATCTGCGTAAATAAGTCGTTATACGACCAAAGAAATGCAAAAATAGAAACTGTTGCAAACGAAGGGCGCGCAACAGGGAGGATTATTCTAAAGTAGATGCCTATTGGGCCGCATCCGTCTAAATATGCGGCTTCCTCAATTTCAATTGGAATAGAGCGAATAAAGCCCATGAGGACTATTATAGAAAACGAAAGGTTCCCCGCAATTTGCGGAAGCACGACGGATAATAACGAGAGCAGGCGTTTGCCTGTGCTTGCTATGCCTAAAACAACCTCCATGCGAAACACGGGAATTATGGTTGAAAACACAGGGAACATCATGCTTGCAATAACAAGCCCGTAAATATACTTTTTAAGGCGGAACTCATAGCGTACAAGCGCATATGCTGCAAGCCCTGCAAGCACAACAACAGCAGCTGTAACAAGCAGTGAAATGGTAAGGCTGTTTGTATATGCCTTTATAAAATCCGCGCGTGCTGCTGCAACGCGGTAATTCTCAAGCGTAAAGTTGGGCTGCCATGGCCAGGGGATTGAAAACGAGTCAGAGCGGATTTCGCCTTTTACGCGAAACGAGTTAATTATAACCCATAAAAACGGGTAAACAGTCGTAATGCCCCAAAATGACAGCAAAATATAAGAAAATAGTTTGGGCAGCTTGCTGCGCTTTATGTGCTTTGAGTTTTGAGTATTTTGAGCCATATTCGGCCCCCTTAATAATCCTTTTGTTTGAAGATTGTATTTGAAATAAGCGCAAAGACTACGCCCAAAACTACAATTAGCACTGCAATTGCGGATGCATAGTCAACATCCCCGCGGATAAAGGCCTGCGAATACATATATGTGCCAAGCAGCCAGGATTTATCCATAGGTATGCCTTCGCCCATCATTACCCAGGGCAGGTCGAACACCTTTAATGCGCCTGTTATGCCAAGCACAAGGCATGTGCAAAGCACGTTCCTTAAGAGCGGAAGCGTTATATACCATGTGCGCTTTAAGCCCTCTGCGCCATCAAGCTCAGCAGCCTCGTACACCTCTGTTGAAATATTGTTAAGCCCTGTAACAAGTATAACAAAATAGAACCCGACATACTGCCACATTACTGGCGTAAGCATTGTTGCAAGGAAGTATTGTTCGCTTTTAAAGTCAATGTTGCCGGTTGCGTTAAACCAGCCTGTAAGCAACTGGTTTACCATGCCGCCATTAAAAAGAAAGATAAGGTTAAAGAGAAGGCCGAGCGCAGTTGCGCTTATAACAATGGGGAAGAAGTAAATAGTCCTAAAAAGCTTGGCTCCAACTGTAATTCTATCAACAAGGAGCGCTAAAAGGAGCGCAATGCCGACTTGGAACACTATTGTAGAGCCAGTAAAAATCAGCGAATTTTTAAGCGCTGTTGCCATGTTTGGGTCAGAATACATCTTTGCATAATCATAATACCATGGCTCGTTAAACCCAGATGCAGCAGTGCCTAAGCCTGAAATGTTTAAAAAGCTGTTAAGTATGTTCTGCACAAAAGGGTAGAACAAAAATACTGCTAAAAAAGCAAATGCAGGCAAAAGGAAAATCAAAAGGGGCCATTTTTTTCTGTAAAGAGGCGACTTCATATATTTACCGCCAATATTTTGTTAAAGAAGGGGCTGCCCGAGGGAAGCCCCTTCCAAGAAGTACTGTTTGTTTAGCCTTACTTATTGAGCGCTATGCCTGCATCAACAGCTTCAGCAGCCGTTTTGCCGCCTGTTACAATGTTCTTAACATTGCCGAAAAGGTCTGCTTTCGCTTCTGATGAGATTAAATCCTGCACTGGGAACACGACTGTTGTTACGCCGCCGCACATATCAGCAGCAGATTGCTGAATCTCGTTAAGCCCAGCGGGTTTTGCGCCATTCTTAAGAGCTGTTACTTCTGTTGTTACAAAGCGTGAAATAACTTCGTCGCTTGTAAGGTGCTGCACGAACTTAACTGCAGCTTCGCGCTTATCCGGGTCGTCCCATGCTTTGCGGGTTATGTAGTAACCCATGGAAATGCCGCCTATAATATCGGTTGCCTTCCTCTCGCCCTTACCAGGCACATAAGCAAGCTTAAAGTCGCCAAGGTGGTCTGCAGCGTTTTCTACAAAGAAGCCGACTTTCCAGGAGCCGTCAATGAGGAACGCAGCTTCATTGTCAAGCATTAGCTGAACAGTTTCTGCGTCAGTTGCAGTAAGTGTGTTTTTGGGGAGATAACTAAGGTCATAAAGCTGCTTTAGGTCTTCAAAGCCTTTTACCCATTTTTGGCCTGTTGCATCTGTTGCAGCAGCAGGTACATCGAGGTGGTTTGCAGAGTTTCCGTTATTAAAGACAGCGAACTCAAACCAATAGTGGGGGACTTCCTGGAGCGAAACTGCAACAGGTGTCAGCCCTTTTGCTTTAATCTTCTCGCAGTCGCTTAAGAACTGATCCCAGGTGTAGCCTGCGCCGGGTACTGCAACGCCTGCATCAGCTAGCACCTTCGTGTTAACAAACATGCTTTCCCAAAAACCTGTTGAAGGTACAGCGTAAATTTTGTTATCAGCAGGTGAAGGTACGAGCATGCTCTCTTTCATGTTGCCTGCATAGTCCGGGTATGCAGCGCGGATTTCGTCAAGCGAAACAACCTTGTTTGCCTCTATGAACGGGTTTGCGTCATTGCCGAGGAAGTAGAAGAGCACATCAGGTTCTGTGCCTGTTTCAAAGTCAGTCATGACTTTCGCCTTCCACTGCTCGTTTGATGTTGCAGAGCCATCCTGTACTTTGTTGCCTGTTAGGGTTTCATACTCGCTAACTGAGGCTTCAAAGTTTTGGCGGTTGCCGTCATCTCCGCCGTATGAGGTTACAACTGTGAGTGTAGTAGTCTTTGGTGGTTCAGGTTCAGCGGGTTTTGGCGCCTCGGGCGCTGGTGCCGGTTCCTGCACTGCGGGCTTTTCTACTGCACAGCCTGCAAATGCAGCTGCTGCCATTAAAAGAACAAGCAGCAAAGCGATACTCTTTTTCATAAGCTCAACCTCCGAAAATTTTGTATGGTGAATTTGGCAAATGTTTGCCCATATATAAAGTATAAGGAAATGTGACTGTGCTATATATAGCCCGTATTGCGCTTTCTTGTTTGTGGTTGTTGGATTTCCTTAAATTGTGCTTTCCTTGGCATATTCCAGTTCTCGTATAATAATCCGCGCAAGCACGCGTGAGCCATTAAGCTGCTCAATTGTAAGCTCGCCCTGCTCTTCATAAAGGAGCTTAAGCCGCTTGCTGACATTTCTAATGCCTATATATGCATTGCCGTTTGTTAGGCTGCCCTCTGTTTGCTGCTCAAGGAGCATTTTTATATTTTCTTTATCTTGTTCAGTTAAGCTGCCGTCGTTTTCAACTTCAAGCACAAGCGCATTGTCTTTAAGGCTTGTTCTAATAGAGATTTCACCTTTGTTTAAAAGCGAGATTCCGTGTTCAAAGGCATTTTCTACAAGCGGCTGCAAAATTAAGCTCGGCACAAGCAGCTTTAAGCTTCACCTCTTATGCATTCTTAAGTTCGTCTATGCACTTTATTAGGTGCTCTCTGCCGCGGAGGCAGGCAGTATAACCGTCAGGGTAGGGGAAGCACTCAAAAACAAGGCTGCCTTTATACTCAACCTCTAAGAGCGCATTTAAAAAGGGTTTAAAATCAAGCAGCCCGCTGCCTGGGTAGGCTCTTGTATTATCCGCCACATGCACATGGCCAAGCCTTTTTCCGCACGCTTTAACAGGTTCCTGCCAGTCTGTTTCTTCTATATTCATATGAAAAGTATCAAGATGCACCTTAAGCCTCTCGCTATTTGCAAGCTCTATGAGCTTTAGTACATCAGCTGCTGTAAGCAGGTAATTTGTTTCGCTTCTGTCTATTGCCTCAATAACAACATCAACGCCTGAAGCTTCAGCATATGGCATAAGCGCGCTTAGGGAGCAGAGCATCCGCTCTTCTATTATTGCATGCGTTTCGTCTTCTGGTATTCTCCCGCGCATTGAGCCGATTATTATTGGGCAGCCGAGGTATGCACCTAAGTCAACCTGCGCCTTAAGCCTTTCAACTGCCTTTTCCCGTATGGAGCTGTCTTTTGATGTAAGCGTCAGCCCTTCATAAACAGCCGCCAAGCCAGTCCCTATGGAACTGGCTTCAAGCTGCTTTTTCTTTAAGTATTCTTTTAACTTTGGTGCTTCGACTAATTCAGGGCTTGGAATGTGAATCTCTATGGAGTCAAACTCATTTTCGCTAAGCCAGTCAATGCTTTTGTAAATATCTGCATCAATAAGCGGGAAGGCAGTTCCAATAGGTGCCTTAAGCGCAGTTGTAACCCCAAACTTAAATGTGTAATTTCCAAGCGTTTTTAGCATCTTCATCCCCTTTATCAAGCTTGCTCTTGTAGGTTTGCTATTTAAACCATACCTTGTCCGCAGTTTTGCCGAGAATATTCTCCATTTCATCATCAGAAAGGAACTCGCAATGCTTTGTTACAAGCGTAAGGTTTTGCAAATACGTGCTTGTTTTTAGTACTGTAGGCATATCTGTACCCCACATTACACGGTCGATTGCACCTTCATCCTTAACTGTTTTTAATACTTTGCCTATTGTCGGGTAAGGATATTCGTCAAACTCGTCTACCATCATGGGAAGACCGGATAAGTCAAACCAGCAGTTTTCATTAAGCTCAAGTATTGAGAGCGTCTTTTTTAGGGATTCATAGTTTTTATGCTCTTTTGGGTCCCAGAGACGGCTTATGCCAAGGTGGGGGAGAATAATCTTCAGCTTAGGGTAGCGCTTTGCAACAGTAAGCAGTTCATCAATCGGGAAATCGTCCGGCCCATCGCCCCAGCCTAAGTCAAAGACAAAATATGCGTCGTAGTTTAGAATTTCTTCGTAGACAAAGGCGTTTTCTTTTGCAACCATGTCATATGGGATATCAGGCGATTCAAACTTGAGCCCCTTATATTTGTACTCACCTAGGCAAAGCTTTGCAGTTTCTTTATAGGATGCTTCATCCTGCGGGTTAGGGATGCCGACTGTGGCATATTTGCCCGGGTTTTGCGCCATTATTGAGTTTATATACTCATACTGCTCGCCATAGCACGGAGTTTGAAGAATAACTGCCTTATCAAAGCCTAGTATGTCTTCATATGCCTTAAGCACCTCATACCTGCATGTGCAATCAGCCCATTCAGGCGGCATAAACTGTATTACTTCATCTCCTAAGGCAACTTTGCCATAGCCTAAAGGCAATGTGGCTTGAACGAAGTGAAAGTCAGCGTCTTGAGACGCTAGCCGGTGTTCCTTGGGCTTATAGCCCTAGAGCAAGGGGCTGTAGCAGTAACACCCCATTAAAAGTCAAGAAAACGAGCCAAGAC
>CAYWTY010000063.1:0-9747 GCA_964461335.1 uncultured Oscillospiraceae bacterium | reverse complement strand
CGGCATCTACACGATTGACGCCACAATGAGCATATCCGAAGGGTTTGAATATGGCAGGGATTTATCGCTGCGAAAAAATATGAAAATGGTTTCGTTTGTTGATTTAAGCAGCCTAATTGAAGCCGTGCCCGAACTGCCCTTTACGATAAACGACCTAGATTTGAAGGATTATTCCGGCTGGGCGTATGCAAACGGAACGATAACGTTCACCCCTGTTGGCCCCGCTTTTGCGGCGTCCTATGATGAATCAACCAAAGAACTGCGCTTGACGCACAGCGGCGAGGTAGCGATCATCCCCGATACGGCCAATGGTATGATAACGCAATCGGGCATGGTATTGATTGATATTACGATGGTGTTCAAGTCCAAGTAGAGAATATCGGGGTCGAGTTTACATTTTGGAGAGATGATTATGGGACTGTTTGATATGTTTAACAAAACAAAAGAAGAAAAGCAAGCAATCAGGGCTGATAATAAGGCAAAAAAGTCAGCTCACCGGGCGGAACTGCAAAGAAAGCAAGAGTTAAACGATTTGCAGAAAGCCTTTCGTGAGGGGAGAATATCCCTTGCAGAACTTACAGAAAGAACCGGCGAAGTAAACCGTTCGAGTTTTATTTCTCAACAGCTTCCCGCTCAACGTGAGGTTGTACAACAATCCGTTCAAGCTAAAAGTAAGCAACCCGCCTATTTTCTCAACGACAGGGATATAAAAATGTTATCCGACGCGTGTATGCTTGCCGTGAGGAAATGTCAAAACGAAGAAACTTTGAATCATCTTGCACAGATAGGGGGAAAACTGCGTGACAGAGCTGACTTCACAAAACTTGATGTATCGGTAATTGCGGTTTGCTTGCAGGCATATAGCGATGAACTATCAGGGCAGATGAAAGCAAACCCGTATACGCCTTTGGTGCCGAAGCTGCGCGAGGAGAAAGAGTTTCTTTCTCTGCTTGCAGATAAACTGGCAGAATATATGAAAACCATAAAAGAATGATTTCGGCTAATACTTTATGCACTATATGATGCGATGAAAAAGATTATATTCGGAGGAATACACATGAAACGGTTTTTATCGGCATTATTGCTCATTTTGCTCATTACCTCCATAGCTTCGTGTACACAACCGGCAGGGCCTGCAGAAACACCGGCTCCTGCTAAGACACAAACGCAGAATGCCCCGACCGAAGCACCCTCACCCAGCCCTTTACCTACGCCCGAACCGAAACTATTCACACCGATGGACATTTTCGGCAGCGATTTTAATCCGTATGCAGG
Source organism: uncultured Oscillospiraceae bacterium (assembly GCA_964461335.1). GTDB lineage: Bacteria > Bacillota > Clostridia > Christensenellales > CAG-138 > JAKJBL01. Next base: position 8,472 of record CAYWTY010000063.1, on the reverse strand, counting down.
TATGGAGCTGCCGAGCACTTTATTCGCTGCTTCCTTCACCAAAGGGTCGGCAAAGCATGAGGGAAATCCTTTTAAGCTTTATATGACAGGCAGCGGCAATATGTTTGCAGCTGTCGCCTTTCACGCTGATTTTGCAGGGCTTAGCGAGGATGAAAAGAACAGTCGCATCAATGAGTATTTAAGCTGCGGTTTCACAGAATTTGAAGGAAAAGACGGCAGAATAGTAACAATCAGGCGAGCAGATTCAAACGATGACAGCTATGAATATGTTAAAGCTGATGGCAGCCATGGGCAAAACGGCGCAGGCTGCGTTATCGAAACAACCTTTGATGTAAATGAAACAGACATCGAAAAGTATACAGACCTTGTGCGCGATAACTATAATCTTAACGCCTTGACCTCTATTTCAGATTATTTCGATGTTGAGACTGATTTTCGCGAATGCGGCATAACCGTAAATCTGCACAAAAATGAAGCCAGCACCTATACTGTCTATTACATTCCAAATGCTGACGCAGTACAAAAAAGCATAGAAAAAAATATACAAGGCGGCTGGTGGGAATGGAACGGCATGATGCAAACTGTTATGCGATATGGCGCGATAGAAAGCAAGCTAACCTGTGATGGCAAGGGAGGAGCTATATCGATAGAGCAAACAAATACCAACCCCAGCACCGCAATGGGTGAGTTCGTAGAGGCCGAAGTTTCGCTGACAAAATTCGGCTTCGGTTTTGATGATGCGGGTACCTGCGGCGTGTATGAGCAGCATGAGCCGTATTATATGAATGTTGCTATCCACCGGCCGGAATGGGGCGAGTACAACGAAGACTGGAACATCGAATATCTCGACACGGCGGTGAACGGTTACGGTCTGCGAATCACCTATCACGCGGCCGAAGACAAATATCATATTAACGTAGATAAAGGCAACGAAGGTGCTGCATTCGATTACTTCCCGGCCACAAAGGAATATAAAGGAGAATATCCAGACAAGGATACCGTACAGCGTATGTTCAACTCTGCCTTTAATACGAAGGATGATGAGTTTTACGGCAAGCCTTTAGCCTATTTCGAGCAGCTTGTCAAAGAACGTTTCGGCATGGGGATTGATGAGCTTTATAGCCTGCCGATAAGTTAACGAATTTAGTTTTAGTTAGAATCCTTCTACCTTCAATGGCTCCTGTTTGGTATACTAAGGTATGCGCAACTATATGAAAGCGGGAATACCACTATTGACCCTTCTTTAAGCATATTGAAGGCCAATAGCATCAGGCGCCTGCCACAAATTAAAACTGAACCTAAAGAATAGAGAGGAAACACTATGGCTATTGAGAATTCCGTTATTTTCCTGCCTTGCAGCAACATTAATAATACAACCGAATTTTACAAAGATGTTGTCGGCCTTCCTGTTGTACAGGAGCAAGAAGGGCTGGTTTGTAAAATATTTGATACTGGCTACGGTTATTTGGGCTTTTGCCAGTATGATGATGGCCGCCCCATTTTGAGTGGGCCAAAAGGCGTCTGCATTTCATTTAACTGCCATAATGAAGCAGATGTTGATTTGCATTATCAAGAGGTGTTGAAAAAAGGTGCAGCAATTACTTCTACACCTAAAATCCATGAAAAGGCCCCGGTATATTCATTTTTCATTAGTGACCCTGATCAATACAAAGTCGAGTTCCAATATATTCTACTTCCTGACCAACAACTACAAGGAGGAAGAGAACAATAGTCCTGCAGAATAAATAATGCAGTTTAGCATTACTTAAGCTTCTTCACACAATTCGCCGCCTGCAGCTTTAATTGCGCAAGCTGCAAGTATTTTGCTTGGGTTTAGAGTGCTTCCCGAAAGCCTAAATACATCAAAAGCTATGGGAAGCTCTGTGCAGCCAAGCACCAATGCTTGTGCCCCGCTTTCAAAGAGCCGCTTTAGAAGGGCTTTGAACTCAGTTATATCTATATTATAATTTGAAGCCTTTACGCCATCATAGATTATAGATGTAACGTATTCCTGCTCAGCATCGCTTGGCTTTATAACTTCAATACCCTGCGCTTCAAACGCATTATCGTAAACTCGGCTTTTGCTTGTGCCTGAAGTTGACAAAATGCCAACAGCAGTAAGACCCATACGTTTCGCTTCAGCTACTGTTTCTTCAATCATGTTTAAAAAGGGTATTTTAACTGTTTGCACTATATCATCATAGAAATAATGCGCAGTATTACAGGGCATAACAATAAGCTCAGCGCCCATTGCTTCAAGCCGCTTAGCAGATTTTATAAGCTCAGGGCGCGGATCCGCTCCGCCGTATAAAATAGCTTTAGTACGATCCGGGATGCGCGTATTATTGTCAACAAGAATTGGTATATGCTCATTGTCTGAAGCTGCTTTAGTCATAAGCACAATGCATTTAAAAAGGTCTGCTGTTGCAAGCGGACCCATACCGCCCAATATTCCTATTGTCTTTTTCATGGCAGGCACCTTATTTAATTACTTTTCAACAAAGATAGCGAAATCAGGGCAGAACTTTTCACAAAGCTTGCACTGAATGCAGTCTTCAGGGCGCGCTGCAGCCATGTATTCATAACCCTTCTTATTTACATTGCCGCTAAGCTCATAAACATTTTTAGGGCAAATACGAATGCATAGCTTGCAACTTTTACAAAGGTCTTTATCGATATAAATCGCCATAAGGTAAATCTCCTTCAGGATTTTACTTTAAATATTTCTTAACCTGCTCGCTCAGTTCCACAGGGTCATTTACGAAAATTGCACCTGCATCTATAAGGGCATTCATTTTAGAAGCAGCTGTACCCATGCCGCCGCTGACTATTGCGCCTGCATGCCCTAATGATTTGCCCTCGGGCGCATTTCGGCCTACAATAAGCGCCACAACCGGCTTTTTTACATATTTACTGATATAAGCAGCAGCATCTTCTTCTTGTGTCCCGCCAATTTCGCCCAAGAGCACAATGACATCAGTATCCGGGTCATCATTAAATAGTGCAATTGCATCCTTTTGAGTGAACCCCCAAATGGGGCCTCCGCCAATGCCTACAACTGTGGATTGTCCAATACCCGAATCTGTGAGCGTCTTGCCTATTTCATAGGAAAGCGCACCACTCTTTGATACAACACCAACTCTTCCGGGCATAAAGAACCGCACAGGGTGAGAGCCAACCTTACATATCCCAGGAGCGATAATCCCCGAACAGCCAGGCCCAATAAGGTGTACGCCCTTGCCTTTGGCATAGGCAACTATCTTCATAACATCATGCGTTGGAATACCCTCTGTTGTTAGGACTAAGATAGAAGCCCCGCTATCCATTGCTTCAAAGCTTGAATCTTTTGCTGCAAGAGGAGGAACAAAGCTAATAACTGCATCAAACTCATGCTCTGCTTTTGCATCTAAAACAAAATTGTATACAGGAACACCGCTTACAACTTGCCCGCCTTTATTGGGTGTAACACCGGCAACAATTTTTGTGCCTGCTTGCTGCATAAGCTGCGTCTGCAGTGCGCCTGAGCGCCCGGTTATACCCTGCACAAGTACTTTTGTGTTTTTACTTACTAATATAGACATATTACACCTCTTTGGCTGCAGAAACGCTCAGCTGCACGGTTTGCATTAAATCGCGATATGTGGTTAACCCACTTTTGTGCATAATCAGCTCGCCTTCTTCTTCCATGGTGCCGCACATGCGCGTAAACACGGGTATATCCAGCTTATGTCCTTCCATAAACGCAGTAATCCCATTAGCCATGTCGTCCATGCGATTAAAGCCGCCAATCAACACTATAAGCAAGCTTTTAACCGTGTTACCAGGGTAGAAAGTCTTTTCCATAGCCAAATGCATAACATCCGCATTTGTGATGCCACCAAGTTCACAGAAGCTTGCAACACGCCCCCCTGCATGATAGACCATGTCAAGGGCTAACATGCCTGTGCCTGCGCCATCGCTTATAAGGCCGATATCACCCTCAAGCTCTACAAATGTGATTGTATTATCCTCCTTCACAGGTTCACTATACCCGTGAAGCTTTGCCCTGCCTTCTCTAAGCGATGTAAACAAGACCTTCTGTGGCTTTTCTGCATCATCATCTAGTGTTACTTTAGCATCAAGCGCAATTGCTTTCCCGTTAAAAACGCCTAATGGGTTTATTTCTATAAGCTTTGCATCAAGTGCGCAAAACGCAGAAAAGAGCTTTTTCGCGATATCTTTTAAATCATCAGCTTCAAGCATGGGTAAGAATGAACTCAACCTATTAAGCTGATAGGCATGAAACCCAGCAAATAGGTCTAGCTCGAAAGTTAGAATTTTACCCGGCTGACTATTTGCCACCTGCTCAATATCAACACCACCCATAGCACTTGCAATAAAAAGCGGCTTGCCGTTTCGTACTGTAATGGATAGGTATATTTCATTTGAGGGGGTTATCATTTCTTCTGCAAGCAGAGCATAAACTGGCTGCTCTTTAATGCGCATACCCAAGATTGCCTTGGCATGCTTTTCATATTCCTGCTGATTTGAACATACTTTTATGCCACCCGCTTTACCTCTGCCGCCTGTTAAGACCTGTGCCTTTAAAACGAAAGGGTACTCTAGGGGAGCTTGTTCATCAGCAGAATAAACTAAACCGCTCTTAGGCGTAGGTATGCCATTTTCGCGCAGCAGCCGCTTGCCTTCGTATTCGAATAAATCCATGAGTTTCCTCCGATATACGCTTAGTGCGTGTAATAAAGGCTATGACTTTTCGCGTACTCTACGCCTGCATCTATCGCCTTCATATTAAGTGCGCGGTATTTTTCTGAAACCAGCTCGACAACTGTAGCCTTAAGGTTTTCAATGCTTAAAACTCCGCAGGATTCTGCAAGGAAGCCCAGCATTACCATATTAGCAGCCATGCGGTTTCCAAGCTGCACAGCAATTTCTGTAGCAGGCACTTCAAAAGTGCAGGCAATATTGCGATCCGGCTCAGTGACAAGACCCGGGTCAATAATCAGCACGCCATCTTCTTTAACTGTTGTAATGTATTTATTGTATGCGTCTTGGAACATGCATACTAAGATGTCCTTGCTTTCAGATACAGGGGATGCGATTGCCTTTTTATCTATTATCAGCTCTGCCTGGCATTGACCGCCACGCGCTTCAGAGCCATAAGACTGTGTCTGCACCGCAAAAAGGTTGCCCTTAGTAACGACTGCAGTTCCTAATACTACTGAAGCAAGCACAATACCCTGGCCTCCAAAGCCGCAAAGGCTTATATGCAACGGATACTTCATGTTTTAACCCTCCTCAAGAGAATGTTGTGCCGGTAAACACCGGACGATCAACCCTAACAAACTCGCCTAAAACAAGCTTCCCGTTTAGTTCTTCTTCACTCATACCCTTTGCTTGGTTTTTTGTAATGGTGTTTTCATCGATCCAATCTACAAGCGCAATAGGGTCACCTGTGCGAAGCGCGTAACGGCCATAGTGGGTGGGGCATTGCGAAATAATTTCAATAAGTGAGAACCCCTTGTGCTGCAAAGCGCGCGTCATAGCCGCAACACATTGACTATGCTTGCTTGTAGTCCAGCGCTCGATATGCGTTGCGCCTGCTGCTTCTGCGAGCTTGCAAAGGTCGAACCTCGGCTCAGCATTGCCATATGGAGTTGTCATGGTATGCGCATTAGCAGGCGTTGTGGGCGCAACCTGCCCGCCTGTCATAGCGAAATTCAGGTTGTTGACGCATATAACCGTAACATCGAGGTTACGCCTTGCTGCGTGGATAAAATGGTTGCCGCCAATGGAGGCAAGGTCCCCGTCCCCTGCAAATATTACAACAGGAAGCTCAGGCTCAACAAGTTTTATGCCTGTTGCCCAGGCTAGAGTTCTACCGTGCACACCATGGAGCACATCGGAATTTAAATAAACTGGAATTCTTGCAGTACAGCCTACGCCGCCAATCGATACCATTTGTGCCGGGTCCATGCCAAGCTTATCTAAGGCTTGTGTGTAATAGTTTAAAACCTGCCCGCAGCCACAGCCTGCGCAGAAGAAATGGGGCAGCTTTTCGAGTCCATCCATTTTGCGTATATATTTACGCAGCGGGTTAATCTTGTTCTCGCTCATCGTAAATTCTCCTTAACCGAATTGAATATCTCGGCAGGCGTGTGAACCATGCCGCGGTTCTTGGTTATGCGGCCTGTTCTGCAAAGGCCTCCGGCAATACGCTCAACCTCTACACAGTACTTACCAATGTTCATTTCAACTGTAAACACCTTTGATACGCTCTTACATACTTCCATAATCGCTTCTGTTGGAACAGGCCAGATATTGCACAGCTTAAGAACACCAAGCTTAATCCCGTTATCTCTTGCAAGCTGGGCTGCTTCAATAGCCGGCCGAACTTCACTGCCATATGCGATAAGCGCATATTCAGCATCATCAAGCATAAAACGCTCAGTTCTGCATATCTTGCTGCGGTTTTCGAGAATCTTGCCTGTAACCCTTTGATAAAGCTTATCAAAGTCTTGAGGGTCCCAATCAATGCCACCCTTTTCATCATGAGGGTTAAGCGAATAGATTGTATGGTAGCCCTTGCCTAACAAAGCTGCATCAGGGCAGCCTAGGGGTTCAGCTTTATAAGGAAGATATGCGTCAGGAGTTGCGTTTGTATAACGCCTGTTGATAAGGTGAATATCTTCAGCTTTAGGTATATCTAATCTTTCGCGCATAAGCGCAATTGTGGTTTCTGACATTATGATGACAGGGTTTCGGTATTCTTGCGCAAGGTTAAATGCCCAAATCGTATAGTCAAAAAGTTCCTGCACTGAAGAAGGGCAAACAACTATTGCCTCGTAATCTCCGCTTGCGCCCCAGCGCATTTGCATAACATCAGCTTGGCTTGCATAGTTTTCGCCGCGGCATCGCTGAACGTCGAGTACGACTATGGGTATTTCAACAGCATAGCAATACCCAAACCCCTCCTGCATATAGTTGAAGCCTGCACTTGCAGTTGCAGTCATCGCTTTTGCACCTGCAAGCGAAGCGCCTGCACATGCATAAATGGATGCGAGCTCATCTTCACCCTGCACGAACTTGCCGCCAAGTTTTGGCATACGCTGCGCCATTCTTTCTGAGATTTCATTGGCAGGCGTAATAGGATATCCTGCAAAAAAATCGCAGCCGGCAGATAGCGCACCTTCAACTGCAGCATAATTGCCGAGCATGAAATGCACGCCGCTCAATACGCGGTTGTGTTGTTTCTGTTCCTCCATGGATAATCCCCTTTCTTATGAGAAGGCTAGACATTTTTAAATTGTATTAGATGATAGTATGTTATATATATCACAATATAGCATTAAATAAATCAACTGTCAACTATCGATGATATAGTTCTTAATGTTAATTGGCTCACAAAAGAAATATTCTACTGTGTATTATTAAGCAAGCCATAGAATCAGCGTAGAAATTTCGCAGTAACCCGAAAACCATAAACTTGAAGCATTGTTTATGCATCTCTAATCTATTTTCGAGTTAGAAAAACATCGAATACTATAATTTTGTGTTGCTCACCTAAGGCGGGCTTAACTGCCAATACCTTTAAAACAATGCCTTTGCTTATTTAGCGCATCTACTTTGAATCATCATGGATATTGCTAAGATACTGCTCTATAATGCCATCGCGTTTTGAGCGCAGCAAGAAGTTCTTAAGGTGCATACCCATAGCTTCATAAACGCCGTCACTATCGCCAAGCTCCAAGGCATCTAAAATTTTAAGATGTTCCTTTGTGGTTTCTACTACAAACTCGCTCTTTTTGGATTCTTCGGCCATCTCTTCAGCACAGTAGCGTATCCGAAGTGAATGCTCTTTTATTATACGAAGAATATCTGCGAGTATCACAGACCCGCAGTACTGGAAAATCATATCGTGCAAGGATAAATCTGAATCAACATATGTATACATGTCATCCGGATTTCTAAGTACAGCTTCTAATTTCTTGCGCATCCCTTTAAGATCCTCATCTGGGATGTTATTAGCTGAAAGCTTTGCTGCATATGGTTCCAGCAACTGCCTCAAGTCCATGATAATACTGTAGTCGTTAGTTAACACACTCGATACTGTTGCCTTTTTTCGCGGATTAAGCACAACAAACCCATTTTGGTGAAGCATACTGAGCGCTTCTCGAACAGGCGCACTGCTTATGCCCATGTTTTTTGCAAGTTCAGCAATATTGAGCTGCTCCCCTGCAGAAAGTCTCCCCAAAATAATTTGGGTTTTTAGCGTATCATATACGCTATCTTTAAGAGAGCACGATGGTTTAAAATTCTCAGACCATTCCATAAAAAATACCCCCAATATAAACATCCAACGCTTCTAGTAAATGACAGATTAACCAAGCTTATTGTAATCGAGTTTCGCTGTTATATCAAGGTGGGGAACAGCCTTTAGAGTTAAACCTTATGTGCCTTTTAGCTGCCAAGGTA
>CAYWTY010000062.1:0-9967 GCA_964461335.1 uncultured Oscillospiraceae bacterium | reverse complement strand
AAGCAGACCTGAGTTCCTGAAAACCCTGATTCTATGCGGGTCTTCCCCTTTGTCGCAATTATACCGTATGGGCAAACGGAGCAAAGTCCGCTTTGCTCCGTTTTTCTTAATAAATTACCTCTAATCCCTAAATTGTATTTTGCTTAAGTTTTCCTTGACATACAGGCAGTTGTTTTGCTACACTGGTGCAGGTGTCTTAGGTATAGTCGGCGTTTTGTGTCCACAGCCCCGGAAGCAGGACGAATGCATATCAGGATATCCATACAGAGAGTTCGTTGGGAGGAAAGCCATGAAATCCTATATGGCAAAGGGCGAAACTCTCCAGAGGGATTGGTACGTGGTTGACGCGGAGGGCATGGTGCTCGGCCGCTTATCTAGTCAGGTTGCCTCAATCCTAAGGGGGAAGCATAAGCCTATATTTACACCGCATGTTGATACAGGCGACCATGTCATTATTATTAATGCTGATAAGGTCGTTCTAACTGGCAAGAAATTAGACCAGAAAAAATACTATCGCCATACCGGTTATCCGGGTGGTTTAAGGGAAACGAGCTACCGCACTCTTATGCAGAATAAACCTGAGTTTGTTGTATACGAGGCAGTACGGCGCATGATGCCAAAAGGCCCGCTCGGCCGCAAAATGCTTACAAAGCTTCGCGTATATGCAGGGTCGGAGCATAAGAATACGGCGCAAAGACCCCAGCTGCTCAAGCTCAAATAGAAAAGAGGGAGAAAGGCTTAATGGCACAGGTTCAGTATCTTGGTACCGGTAGGCGCAAGAAATCTATAGCTCGCGTTCGTCTGCTTCCCGGCACAGGCAATATAACAGTAAACAAACGCGATGTTGAAGAGTATTTTGGCCTTGAAACATTAAAAATGATTGTGCGTGCTCCAATGGTGCTTACAAACACCTTGGGTAAATTCGATGTTAGGGTAAATGTTATTGGGGGAGGCACAACCGGTCAGGCTGGTGCAATCCGCCATGGCATAACACGTGCGCTTATTATAGCGAACCCCGACTTAAGGCCCGCATTAAAAAAAGCCGGCTATCTTACACGCGACCCGCGCATGAAGGAGCGCAAGAAGTACGGCCTAAAGGCTGCACGCCGCGCACCTCAGTTCTCAAAGAGATAAGGTTACACAAACATAAACCACCAAGTTGGAAACAGTTTGGTGGTTTTTTGTTTTGTGGTCTATAATAATGATAGATTAAGTAAATATTCGCAACTAAAATACTGAGGGGAGATAAAATGGCAGCAAATGTAATTACTATCGATGGAATAAAAGAAGTAACAACTCCAATATTTTCAGATTATCCTGTGGAAAGAGCCATTCTGTTTGGCTCCTATGCAGAAAATAAAGCATCTGAACATAGTGATATAGATTTGTATATCGATACAAATGGTAAATTGAAAGGTCTTGATTTTGTTGGTTTGCTTGATGCTCTTGTGAACGCTTTGGGTATGGGTATAGACCTAATTGACAAATCACATATAGAACCAGGCTCACCAATTATTCATGAAATTGAAAGTAAAGGTATGATAATCTATGAAGCATCGTAAAATCGTTGCAAAGATAATCAATTACATCGATATCATACTAAAATATGCTTACGGTGTAGACTATAATGAATTCAAGAAAAACACAATGATGATTGATGCCTGTGTATTTAATTTAAGCCAGATAGGCGAATTAGTAAATAAATTGGATAAAGAATATATTTCAGCTAACCCTGAAATTCCATGGTTTAAAATCAGAGGTCTCAGAAACCGTATAATTCATGATTATGAGGGGTTAAACACAAACCTTATATGGGAGATAATTGATACTGATATAATAGCGTTAAGAGGCCAATTGTGTAGGCTGGTAGATTAGATTTACGATTTGAACCTCAATATTTAATTATGTAAAGGGGTTAGGTTATAAACTGACATGCCTGCAATTTATGATATTTTTACTATAACTTACTCTATAACCCTTGTTCTTTAAGAGATAAGTTTACACAAACAAAGGCACCTGCGCAAGGTGCCTTTTGAGTATCCTTAGAATTCTGAAATATCCGCTCTTAGCGTATAATAGTAAACCCGCCTATAAGTGGCATTGGGCTCATTTTACCCTTGGCTGCATTTACTATTCCCAAAATGCCTAGTGCTGCAAGCCCTAGGTAAGCTACTGTAAAGATCAGCCCAAGTATTGTAAGAATCCCAAACCCGCCTGTGAAAAATGCTGCGAACAAAATAGTATTAAGTATTGAATTAACAATTCCAAGTGCGACATAGGCTATAAGCAGTATTAGCCCCTGGTTTGCATGGTAGCGGGCAAATCTGCTTTCCTTTGCAGCAATAAGAGGCAGGAAGAAAATAAAGTATGCGAGTATTGCCATTGTTTTGTTCTCTTTGACATCCTGCTCGAATTGTGCATCGCCATAATTACCTTGATACTCACTCATAAAGAACACCCCTCTATCTAATATTTACTTATATATAAACGGCTTAACAGCCGGAACTTGTGCATAGCAGGCATATTTCTACCTTGGCGCATTTGGTTTAAGCTCTATATTTGTGTACTTCTCAAACTTTAAAGCATGCTATATTCATCCGCTGAAATTTTTCTAAGCGCTTCACGCTCGTTGTTTTTGCTAAGGCAGGCAATTTTAGCATAAAGCGCTGTACATTCAAGCTAATACTGTTGGAGTAGTATTAGCGAAGGCTTGTTGCTTTCATGCATTTTATAAACTTCCTCCGAAAGTAACAAGTATATGTTAGTATTGTATTAAGGCGGGCGCCCCAATGCAAGAGGCATTCACCTTAAGCCTTAATGTAAAACCCAAAACCTTAAGGAAGAACCCCTATAATGGTTGTAATAATACTTAATGATATTATATTGTCGGTTTTTATCAAGCATTGTTGAAATATACGCATGCCATATGTTATAATAATTGAAATATTACTGGCACATGCCTTGCACAGCTCACCCTTCTAAACTATTACATCAGCTGCACTCCAAATCAAACGGAGGTAATTTTAATGGATACGAACGAAATCATTGAGAAATGGTCTTCTATGGGCATCATTACCAACTATCTAGGGGTCAGCCGCGAAACAGTGCTTCACTGGGTCAACAAGCGGCAGATGCCTGCACATAAAGTAGGGCGGCTCTGGAAGTTTAAGATCTCCGAAGTCGATACTTGGATTCGCACAGGCGGAGCATCAGAAAAAGATTGCTGATTTAAGCTTCAAGGTATAAAAAAGCAGCCAACAAATTAACTTTTGCTTCTTTTCAAAAAGCATAAGTCTAAACCTGTTTCTACTTTTTCATTTGTAAGCTGTATAGCAATTATAAGGCTTCGAATTAGATTAGCAATCTTGCGCGCGTCTTCTTCCGTGCTTTCTTTCTTTTTTAATGCACTAGTCAGCCTTCGGATTTCTACTTTAAGCAGGCTGAAAAGCGCTTCATCAAGGTTAATTGCAGCTTCAATCATCTTTTTCCCCAAAAGGGTCATCTCTTTGTCATAGGTTTCGTTTTCCACACATATCACTCTCCTTTGTTATCTATTTATTAAACCTAAACAAATATATGCTAAGGAGACACTGATTAAATGAGGAGTGCCGGATTGGCGAGCAAGTTTTGTGTCCTGCAAGGAGCAAAATCGAAAAGATAGCAGCGCTATTTTGAGATTTTAGCGACACAGCAGGGCGCATAAGTGGCCGCCAAGGCGGCGTTCCGCGTTAATCAGTGTTTCCCTAGAATAAAAAGGCTGTAAAAACAGCCTTTTTATTATACGAGTTAGCTGTGCTTACACAACTTGGTATCCATTAGTTCAAGTACGTTTTCGAATTTGAACTCTAAGAGAATTTCCTTCTTAATCACATCTCTTAGGATTCTCTCAACAGATTTATCTATTGCTAACAAATCGTAAAGCTTGTTGCCGCAGGAATGTTTTATAATCTCCTGCACCTTCTCTGCTTCAGCGTTCATTATGTGAGCGAGACTGAGTTCTTCAAGCGCAATTGAAGCAAGCAAAAGCTTTACTGTATCTTCAAAGGATATTTCAATTGACGGCTTAATATCAGGGATTGTTGGCATACTCAAAATTATCACCTCCGGTAGTTGCCTAATGGTTATATATATGTATATATCACTGTAAATGTGTATGTTATTTTATTAAAATAATTTAAGCAGACAAAACGAGGCTTGCATGTTTTTGCACAGCATAAAATACAGCTGATTTTTTTCAAATAAAAAAGCCGCCAGGCTAAGCCAGCGGCAAAAATGCTATTTGTTATTCTTCTTACTGTGCTAAAACAGCCTCATCAGGGTATACGCTGACCTGTTTGCGCGCCTTATCCTTGCGCTCAAAACGCACAGTGCCATCCACCTTGGCAAAAAGCGTATCGTCCTTGCCTATGCCAACGTTGTTGCCCGGGTGAATTCGGGTTCCGCGCTGGCGCACTAAAATATTGCCTGCAAGCACGAACTGACCATCCGCCCTTTTATTGCCCAAGCGCTTCGCTTCACTGTCGCGGCCGTTTCTCGAACTGCCAACGCCCTTCTTATGTGCAAATAATTGGAGATTAATATAGTTCACAGTTACACCTCCCTTTCCGTTATGCTGAGGTATTTCCCGTAGGAGCCCTCTATGGCCCTTAGGCCCAAAAGCAATGTGTCAAACAACACAGTTGCCTGTTCGAGTTGTTCGGGTGTTATATGCCCGAGCATACAATGCATGCCCTCGTTTCCAATTGAAACGTCTAAAGGCAGGTTAAGGCGCTTTTCTAACCCAATGGCTGTTGTCTGGGTTAAGGCGGATACAGCACTGCAAACAATGTCGCTGCCTTCGCTTGAATACCCTGAGTGGCCGCTTGCCTCAAAGCCTATAACGTTTCCGTTACTTCTTAGCATATTAATTTTAATCATGCCATTATCCGAGGGAAAGAATCTCTACTTTTGTATAAGGCTGGCGATGGCCCTGTTTCACGCGGTAATTCTTCTTGGGCTTATACTTAAACACAACAACCTTTTTAGCTTTGCCATGTTCAACTACCTTTGCCTTTGCACTTATGCCTTCAAGCACAGGCTTGCCCACCTGAACATTTTCGCCATCAGCTAAAAGCAGTACATCAAAGCCGACTTCCTCGCCAGGCAGAGCTTTAAGCTTTTCTACAAAGATTTCATCACCAGGCTGCACTTTAAATTGCTTGCCGCCAGTTTGAATAATCGCATACATTGCGGTATACCTCCTCCCTCGGTCTCTCGCCCATGATCGGCCCCAGGCAAATTGCCCGTGTTCTGCACGTCACAGTGCGGCTCACCGAAACAGTTTATCACCCGCATTAGAGCTTGTCAAACAAAACAAGCATAAGAGCTGGTTTTTTGAAGGGGTTTTAAGCGAAGCAGCTATTATCCAAAAAGCAAACTCCATAATAGCGATTTACTTCTTGGCTTTTCATACTACGCTTTAATGTTTATATACGCGGATAATCGTATTAAAACGCATGGCCTTGTACAAGGCTTATCTATTAACCCTAATAACACTTTTTGCCGGAAAGTATCATCATGTATTCCTTCTTTGGCTCGATTTCAGGTTTTTTGACCTTTGCTTCCCACTCTGCAGGAGGTATTTCTTCAATTGAAATAGTGATTGCTTCCTGCGGGCAGCCCCAAGTTTCTAATAAAACTTGGTTTATTTTCTCGACAACAGCTTCTTTCGTAGCCTTATCCTTGGGGTATGATTTGATTGCAATGTAAGGCATATTAAATCTCCTTTTTTATTATAACTATAATCATTAAATTTCCGTTTGTCTTATTCTTGCTTGTAAAATTAAATATACCACGGCTTGCAATATGTTTCAAACCCCGGCATATGCAACCTCACAAATAGACACATCCTGCTACGCCTTGCACATAAAACTGCTTATACCCATCCCACCGGTCTAATGATGCATAGAGGCAATGAGTAAACCTTTGCATACTTCTCTTGAAAAAAGCATCTTTGTCAAGTCATGAGCTTAACTCGCATATTGTTTTAGTCAGAGGGGTGAGATATATGCAAAAACGTATAGATGTGCGAAGGGATTGCCGCATGCTTTTATATGAAATAGCCTTAGGCGCAGAGCAGGCTGCAGGGCTGCTTTGCGAGGGGCTTAAGGGGATGCCCATACTTGATGCACGCATTATAGCCTGCAGAGAGGGTGTTGTGCGCAGCAGACGCAGGCTGTCTTCATATTTACAGCGCGCCTTTGTTACGCCTATAGACAGGGAAGATATATACCTGCTCGGGCAGGATGCCGCAAATACAGCACAGGCTGCATGCAGCGCTTGCGCGCTTTTAAGCAGCAACATACATCAGTCAACAGCTATGATGGGAAAAGCAGCAGCAGATTGTATAAAAAAGCTCGTCGCCTTATACGGAGCATTTCGCGAAAAATCAGAAAACCCAAAAATGCAGGCTGCCTGTGATGCACTTAGAAGGCGCGCGTGGGAGAGCGCAATGCTATACCGCCAGCTGCAAAAACAAAAGTCTACGCGTTCAGGCATAGAGCTAGACGCACTGCTTTCTGTATGCGATGTTTGCGCAAGAGCAGCAGATAGAATGGAGTATGTGCTAATTAAAAACAATTAGGGAAGCTTTGGCTCGTTTAAATAAGATAGTATTCCTTCAGCGCTCCGCTCATGCGCTCCGATAAAATGCGAACGCTCTGAGATGTTCCCTAAACAATGGGCATCAGAATCGTAAATAATATGGTAACGCTCGCTTTTTTCTACATTTAAGGGGAGCCAGGAATATGCCTCAAGCGCTGTAAGTTTAAGTTCGGGCGGGATAAAGCCGAGGTTGGCTAAAATAGAGTGGGATTGGCGGTTAATATGTGCTGGCACAGGGACTCCTTTAAACTTCCTGCATGCGCATACAAGCTCATCTATTGTTAATGCAGTTGCCTGCGGCAAAAGCTTATGCTCAGAGCGAATAAGCTTATCATCTTCGTTCATTATGAGCTGTTCGCCAAAATATTCCGGCTTGTTCGAAACATTGGGGAGATATTTATACAACCAGTCGCCAAAACTCAGCGCTGCTTCAACATCTGCAAAAAAGGTCAGCATATGCACTTCTTCACTTGTTGTGACTTCAAGACCAGGGAGAAAAACCAAGCCGCATTTTATTGCGGCCTTTTCACATGCAGGCAGGTTAAGTGCGCTGTTATGGTCGCACACAGCTATTGCCTCAAGCCCCTTTAGTGAAGCCATGCCTGCAATATTGTTCGGCGTCATCTCCAAATCTCCGCATGGCGACAAGCAGGAATGTATGTGAAGGTCAGCTGCTAGCCTTAGCATTGTTAAACTGGCGAGACCCCGGCTTTATAAAGAAGCCCGCAGATTTCGTATGCAGTTTTCTCTGATGAAAGCACAGCTATCCCCTCCTGCCCTGCCTTTTCTACACAGGGAGCTTCCATTTGGATTCCTTCAGGGCAGATTATGCAGGCTATGTCATGGAGCGAAGCAATGGCAATTACATTCATATGGGTCTGAACAGTTACCCACGCAAGCCCAGGCTTGCCTTTTGCCATGACCCAGCTTAAAAGGTCACAAGTATATGCAAAGGCAATTTCACGAGGCGTATCAGGGCATATAAGCACCTTTGCGTCAATGAGCTGTGCAAGTTCGGTTATTTGCATTTTTCTTCCCTCCGCAGTTAGGTTAGCCGCGCTTTTCAGCGCTTGCAAGATCCGCCATTTCCTGTGCGAGGATACGCAGCTTATCCCTCAGTTTAAATATGCAGTCCATCTCAACTGCCTGGCCGCGCACAATATCCTCAGCAAGCGTACGGCAGCTTGGCGAGCCGCACGAGCCGCAATCAAGCCCGGGCAGGTCTTTGCTTATCTTTTCCATTCGTTCCATCATGCGCATAGCTTCGCCAACATCATCAGAAAGCTTCATTATACTGCGCGGCTCAAAGGGTTTATTGTAGCGTATAAGCGGTGAGTGCACATATTTTAAAACATGTTCATCGCGTTCAAGGTCTGTTCGAGGCTGAGAATTAGCAAGCCGCCTGTTGCGGTTTTTAGCGACAAACTGGTTTTCGAAAAGCAGCGGCCCGCCGACACAGCCGCCAAAGCATGCGGATGCCTCAACAAGCTTTAAGTTTTTAAGCCGTTCGTTGTCGATTTCTTCAAGGCATTGCATAACGTTGTAAATGCCATCTACAGCAAGGTAATGCTTTGTGCCGACTGCAGCGCTAAGCCCGCCAATTACTGCAGTGCCAAGCCCATACGCACCTGCAGGGAACGGCACGCCCCGCCTGCTGGCGCTGCTTTTAACCTTGCCCATAAGCTCAATAAGCTTTGCATATATATCGCGCATTGCAAAAACGCCGTCTACTTCGCTTTTATCTATACCGAGCGGACTTTTTATGTTGGTCATCCTTGCTGCACATGGTGCAATATAATAGCAGCCCACGGACTCCTTTTCAACATTCATTAAGGCGCAAAATTCTTCCTTCGCTACACGCGCAGCAATTTCAGTTGCAGAAACAAATGGAGAAAGATTATCTATAAGGTTTGGAAACAGGGTTGTTACAAGCCTTGGTATAACAGGGCAATTGCAAGAGATTATGGGGAAGTTCGCTTCACCAGAGCGAAAATATGTCCTTAACGCCTCAGCTTCGATTTCTGCACCGCGCGCTTCCTCGTAAATAGCATCAAAGCCGAACTCATAAAGCGCTTCAAACAAATTGCCGCAATCCTCAAGGCCTTCAAACTGGGAATACAGTGAGGCGCATGGTATAACAATATTATACTTGAAGAGGTTAAGGCCGTTAACAGGCGTTGTAACAGCAACCATTGCATGGTGAGGGCAGGCGCGCAGGCACTCGCCGCAGTCTATGCACCTTTCGTCAAGTATTTTCGCCTTGCCCCGCTGAACGCGGATAGCTTCAGTTGGGCAACTCTTTATGCAGTTGGTACAGCCCATGCACTTCCTTCTGTCAATGCGCACCGAATGCTTGTACAACAAAACCTTGGCCTCCGTTCTATGCTTGCTGATCTTCCAAGTTATAGCCTGCCCGAATAAGGGTCCCCTTGTTAAGCTCGGACTCTATGTGGAAACTTTCGCAATGCCTTACAACATTTGGCAGCCCCATTCCTGCCCCAAAGCCCATGTTTCTTACGCTTTCAGGTGCAGTTGAATACCCCTCCCTAAGCGCGAGCGTAATATCCGCAATTCCTGGGCCAATATCCTTAGCTGTAAGCTCTATGCTATTAGGCCTAACTTCAAGCCTAAGCTCCCCCCCAAGTGAATGGATAACAAGGTTAAGCTCCATTTCATACGCTGTTATTGCGACTTCCCGCACTATCTTCGGCGATATTCCGAGCTTTTTCAACATATTCTTTATTTTACTGCTTGCCTCGCCTGCAGTATCAAAGTTCCCTCGTATTATAGGGAATGTCTGAACAAACAATAATTCCATACCTCTATTTTCTGCGACACTCGGGCAACCCTGTTGCATAAAGCAGCCCGCAGCTTGTATAAAGGGTTTTATCTGTGGCAAGCAGGACTATTTCCTGCTCTATTGCACGCTCGAGTATTTCCTCAGGGACTTCCTTGCCTCTGACAAACACAATGGCGCGCAGGTCTAGCATTTCGGCTGTGCGTATAACATGTGGATTAACAAGCCCTGTGAGCAAAAGCGTATGCTCATTCATAAACGCCAATACATCGCTCATCATATCCGCTCCGAACGCAGATGTGACCTCCTCGTGGAGGCGATGCTCGCAACAGAGTATTTTCGCATTAAGAATCCCCGCTACTTCGGAAATCTTCATTCGCATCCTCCACGCACGGTGTGTGATATAGATATTATGCCATGCCCAAAACCTGCCGTGCCAAGCTTACATATGCATGCGCCATACTAAGATGAGTATACTTCATTTTTGATGAAAAATCTACAAATCTATCAGTCTCATATTCAGATAAG
>CAYWTY010000061.1:0-10155 GCA_964461335.1 uncultured Oscillospiraceae bacterium | reverse complement strand
AAGCGTTATGCTTCTCTATTTTTCTCCCTTACCCCAATCTTTAGTGTAGAGCCATAAAATTCTATACTGCCTGACCTAAAGAAAGAGCTTTAGGTCAGGCTTTTTATTTTACAAAAATACTCTGCGCCTTAAATAGGCAAGAATACGCACACCAAGCAGCCTAAGAAGCCCAAAATATAAAAGCGCACATAATAAAAAGCTAAGAAGCAGCGCATTCACAACATTAAAGCCAAAAGAAAGCAGTTGAAAAAAGCAAAGCCTTATAAACGCATAAAGCGTTACAGCGCATGCAAGCGGAACAAGGCCTGCATTGAATAAATGCGGCTTTGTACCCGATGCTCTGTGAAGAAAAACGAAGCTGAACAGCACCCTTAATAAATCTGACAAGAGTACCCCAAGCACATACCCATATACATGCAGCGATGGCTTAGCAGTAAGCACAAACACAAGCGCTACCTGAAGGCTCTCCCCTGCTAAAGCAAGAAGCAGCACCTTCTTTTGAAGCCCTAAGCCAATTAAGATGCTGTTTGCCAAAACCAAATAATAAACTGTAACAGTATTCAGAGCCAATAATAGCGCTAAAAGCGGAGGCACAGTTCTTTTAAACAAAAATGCGCAGATAAGGGGGATGAACGGCAAAAGTGCAGCTGTGGGCGGCAGCGCAAGAAGCCCTGCAGCTTCTATGCCTTTGTTAATTTTGCGCGTAAGCTCAAAGTTGTTCCCTGATGAAGCTGCTGCAGCTATGCTTGGCATTAAAAGCGCGCATAAGGCGCCTACAAGCGCATACGGCAGCATAAGAATCGGCGTAACCATACCCGAAATTAACCCAAGAGCACTTACTGCTTCATTGTAAGCATACCCTGCAAGCAGAAGCCGTGCAGGGAATATTACTACTGCAATTGATGAAAACACATTTGACAAAACAGATGTAAGCGCTGATGGAATTGCCATCTTTAAAAAATCACGCTTAATATTTGAAGAGCTCTTTTTAATTTTTGCTGCTTTTGTTTTAAACCTGCCAATAAACGAGGCATAGAGAAAAGCCACGCTGTAAACTTCGGCAAATGTCATTGCAAGCACGATTAAAAATGCGCTTCTGCCATGGTCGCCATTCATTAAATGCGTTAATAAGAGCCATGCGAAGCCTATTCGAAGCATTTGCTCGCCAATTTCCGAAACAGCAGTATAGCGCACAAGCCTGCAGCCTAAAAATGCGGATTTTAATATGTTTTCAAAGCCTGTAAGCAGAATACACACAAGAATAATCCAAAGTGCGCTTTCTGTTCTGCTCTCTGATAAAAGCGTTTGTGCAATAAACCCCCGAAAAGAAAGGATGGGTATTGCAAGTGCGCTTAGGAGTAAAATAAAGCAAAACAGCGCAAAGCGGACAAGCTTGCGTATACCTCTGTAATCCGCTACTGCAAAAAGCCTTGCAGATACATGTGTAACAGCTACGCAAAGGCCTGCTGAGCAAACAGACATTACTATTGCATACACCTGAATTGCAAGCGTATATACGCCAAGCCCCTCTGGCCCTGCAAGCCTGCCTATAAGCACACGGAAGGCAAACCCCATAAGCTGAAGCGCAAAATTTGAAAAGGCTAAAAATGCTGCCTGATAAAAGAATGAATTTCTATTTAACAAAGTCTGCCTCCGTTTGCACCAGCTTTTAACTTGCCGGCTACTCATGTATATTAAGGAGCAGTTAAATAGATACTTTTGGTTATTGCAGGAAGAGGTCTTTAATAAAATGCCGTAGTATAAGCTCTGCTTTTACTCTGGGCTTTACTTATAACTTTTGCCATATATGCCGTATTGACATAGATGGGGCAATGAGTTATGCTTTTTTATGGCATGCAGAAGCAATTATAGCAAGCTGGAAAGGGTGTATTACATGCCTGAACATTATGATGTTGTAATAATAGGCGCAGGCCCTGCAGGGATTTTCGCTGCGCTTGAGCTGAAAAAGCTAAAACCTCAAATGAGCGTTTTGCTCGTTGACCAGGGGCGGAGCCTAAACTCGCGTACCTGCCCTGCACGCACAACAGGTAAATGCGTAAGCTGCGAACCATGTGCAATAATAACAGGCTGGGCAGGCGCAGGTGCATTTTCAGACGGAAAGCTTTCGCTCTCGCATGAAGTAGGCGGCAATATAACTGACTATATGTCTGAGCATGAAGCGCAAAAGCTCATAGACTATGCAGATAGCGTCTACCTTGAGCATGGAGCGCCCAATGTTGTCCATGGGCGGGATAATGCCAAAGTAAGCGAAATTTCATATGAAGCAAGCAGGCATAATATCCGCCTTGTGCCATGCCCTATTCGGCATATGGGTACTGAGTATTCTTTTTCCACCTTGGAAAATATGTATAATGAGCTTATTAAAGAGCCGGGCTTTACCTTTTTTGAGCGTACAACTGCAGAAGAAATCCTGCTTGAACAAGGCAAAGCAACAGGCGTAAGCCTAAAGCACAAAGACGGAAGCACATCAATAGTCAATGCCCCATACATTGTGCTTGCACCTGGGCGCGGCGGCGCAACCTGGCTTGCAGAAAAAGCTTCACATCTCGGGCTGCAAACGCGCAACAACGAGGTTGATATAGGGGTGCGCGTAGAAGTGCCAAACTCTATAATGGACCACCTGACTAAGCAGGTCTATGAGGCTAAACTCATATATTATTCAGATACATTCGAAAACCGTGTGCGTACATTCTGCATGAACCCAGGCGGGCTTGTAAGCGAAGAACATTATGAAGGCGGCATAGCAGTAGTAAACGGCCACAGCTACCATGAACAGGAGCTGCGCACACAGAACACTAACTTTGCTCTGCTTGTTTCAACGCGCTTTACGCAGCCGTTTAGCGAACCCATTCGTTACGGCAACTATATTGCGCAGCTTGGTAACATGCTCACAGGCGGGGGAATAATGGTGCAGCGCCTTGGCGACCTCTTGCAGGGCAGGCGAACGGATATGTCGCGACTTAATAAGTCTACAACAATCCCAACGCTTACAACTGCAGTACCTGGGGATTTATCCTTTGTGCTTCCGCACAGACATCTTACAAGCATAATTGAGGCTCTGCGTGCGTTTGACAATATTGCCCCTGGCCTATACTCCAAAAACACGCTTTTATATGGGGTTGAAGTTAAGTTCTATTCGTCAAAGCTGCAGGTTAAGAGCAACTTTGAAACAGAAATCCCCGGCCTTTACGCAATAGGCGATGGCGCCGGCATAACGCGCGGGCTTATGCAGGCAAGTGTTACAGGTATAGTCGTAGCAAGAGATATTGCACAGAAATAGGTAAGCAATTATTAGGAATAAAACGTGCTTTTGGGCACGTTTTTATTTTTACTCAGCCAAACTTCATTTGCACTCATTAGCCTAAAGCTGTATCATATAACAAGCAGGCAAGGGGGTAAAAATATTGGGCAGCCAGGAACAAGTTCAACACTCTTTTCAAATAGGTTATGATAACGATAAATATCTGCATTTGCAGTCCGAAAGAATCCGCGAGCGGATAGCGCGCTTTGGCGGCAAACTCTACCTTGAATTTGGCGGCAAGCTATTTGACGATTATCACGCTTCGCGTGTGCTGCCCGGCTTCAAGCCTGATAGTAAAGTGAATATGCTGCTCTATTTAAAAGAGCAGGTTGAAATAGTAATAGCAATAAATGCAGCAGATATTGAAAAAAACAAGCGCCGCGGAGACCTTGGCATAACCTACGATATGGATGTGCTGCGCCTAATAGACGCCTTTCTCGGAATAGGCCTTTTTGTAGGCAGCGTAGTGCTAACCCAGTATGGGGGGCAGCCTGCAGCAGAACTCTTTAAGCGCAGGCTCGAAAACCTCGGTGTGCGCGTTTACAAGCATTACCCTATTCCCGGCTATCCAGCGAATGTGCAGCTTATTGTAAGTGACGAAGGCTACGGTAAAAACGAATATATAGAAACAACACGCTCGCTTGTTGTTGTGACTGCACCAGGCCCTGGTAGCGGGAAAATGGCAACCTGCCTTTCGCAGCTCTACCACGATAACCGCCGCGGCCTTAACGCAGGCTATGCAAAGTTTGAGACATTCCCAATTTGGAACCTGCCGCTCAAGCACCCTGTAAACCTTGCCTTTGAAGCTGCAACTGCAGACTTAAACGATGTTACGATGATTGACCCCTTCCACTTGGAAGCCTATGGCACAACAGCTGTAAACTATAACCGTGATGTTGAAGTTTTCCCTGTGCTTAAGGCAATTTTTGAACGTATGGATGGCACCTTCCCCTACCTTTCGCCAACAGATATGGGCGTAAACATGGTGGGCTTTTGCATAACGGATGATGCAGTTGTATCTCTTGCAGCAAAGCGGGAAATCCTCAGGCGGTATTACACAGTCTCCTGTGAGTATAAGCGAGGCAACTCGGGCTTTGAGCTTGTAACAAAGCTTGAGCTGCTCATGAACCAGTCAGGCGTAACAAGCGCTCTGCGCCCTGTTATTGCTGCTGCTATAAATAAAGCAGAACAATCAGGTGCGCCAGCAATGGCAATTGAGCTTGCAGACGGCCGCTTAGTAACAGGGAAAACTTCAGCTCTGCTTGGCGCCTCGTCAGCTGCTCTGCTTAATGCCCTAAAGCTGCTTGGCGGAATTCATGAAGATATACATCTGCTTTCGCCTATAATAATCGAGCCAATACAAAACTTAAAAACACAGCATTTTGGCAACAGCAACCCACGGCTTCATACTGATGAAATACTGCTTGCGCTTTCTATAAGCGCTGCAACAAACCCGACTGCAGCTCTTGCACTTAAGCAGCTTAACAAACTAAACTGCGCTGAGGCGCATTCAAGCGTAATACTTTCGCAGGTTGATGAAGCAACGCTTAGAAAGCTCGGCATTAACCTTACATGCGAGCCTGTATTTAGCAACAATAAGCTCTACCATAACTAAAAAAAGGGCATCCGCCCTTTTTTATTTGTTTTATAAAAGCTAATTGCCAATAGTTATGCATTTTGTCGGGCAAACAGCTACGCATTCATTGCAGCGCGTGCATTTTTCCTGGTCAATTACAGCACAGCCATCCACAACTTTTATAGCATCATATTTGCACGCATTCTCGCAGCGGCCGCAGGCAATGCACGCCTTTTTGCATACAGCACGCGCCTCACGGCCTGAGTCTGTGTTCCTGCAGCGCACAATGACTTTGTCTTTTTCAACAGGTAAAAGCTTAATTACATTTCTCGGGCAAACATCAACGCATACGCCGCAGCCTACGCAAAGGCTCTCGTCAATATTTGCTATGCCCTCGCGCATTGTAATTGCATCAAAAGGGCAGGCTGCAGCACAGTCGCCAAACCCAACGCATGAAAACCTGCACTGCTTAGGCCCCCCTGCAATGCCAATGGCAGCTCTGCAGCTTTTATATCCGTCATACTCATACCTTTGCATAGCTTGAGCTGCAGTGCCCTGGCAAAGCACGCGCGCCCTTACAGGTTTGCTTACCTCTACTGCAAGCCCTATTGCATCACCTATTGCACATGCAGCAGCAGGGCCGCCTACTGGGCAGCAGTTGGGGAGCACCTTGCCTGAGGCTACTGCCTCAGCATATGCATCACAGCCCGCAAAGCCGCACGCACCGCAGTTAGCGCCAGGAAGGCATGCTCTAATTCGTTCTATTCTTTCGTCTGCAGGCACATAGAACTTTTTATCCGCTATTCCAAGCACAATTCCAAATATTAGCCCAAGCGCACCAAGCACTAAAAGCGCATAGAGAATTGCTGTTACATCCATTTGTACGCCTCCCTACTTAACAAGGCCGACAAAGCCCAAAAATGCCACGGACATTAAGCCTGCAATTATAAAACTAATTGCAAAGCCGCGCAGCGGCTTAGGCACATCCGAAGTTTCAAGCCTCTCGCGCACACCAGCCATCAAGACTATGGCAAGCAAGAAACCGAGCGCGCCAAATACGCCGTTAAAAACGCTTTTTAAAACATCGTAACTTCCGCTGACATTAAGCACAGTTACACCCAGCACTGCACAATTAGTTGTAATGAGCGGGAGATATATTCCAAGCGCCTTATAGAGGCTTGGCACGCTCCTTTTCAAAAACATTTCAACAAATTGCACAAGCGAGGCGATTACGAGTATAAAGCTTATTGTATCAAGGTATGCAAGGTTAAGCGGCACAAGCAGCCAGTAATAAACAGCCCATGTAAAGAGGCTCGCAAGCCCCATAACAAAAGTTACAGCCATACCCATGCCAACTGCTGTTTCTACTTTGCTTGAAACCCCAAGAAACGGGCAAATGCCAAGATAACGCGAAAATATAAAGTTATTTGAGAGCACACATGCTACCATGAACAGCAGAATATCTCCAACGCTCTTAAACCCTTCTAAAGCAGGCATTATGCATCAGCCCCCCCTTCCTGTTTAACGAGCAGCTTTTTGAGCTTCCTTTTTTCTGCACTAACTGTGAGCACATTCATAAGCCCAAGCATAAGCCCGTAGGTTAAAAACCCGCCAGGTGCAAGCAGGATAAGCGCCATGGGCTCGTAGGAGGCTCCCATAACTGCTCTTCCAAACACAGTGCCATTGCCAATAAGCTCGCGTACAATTCCCATGCTTGTTATAGCAAGCGTAAAGCCCACACCCATACCAAGCCCGTCAACAGCAGCATGTACAACCCCGATTTTGCTCGCGTATGCTTCTGCGCGCGCAAGTATTATGCAGTTTACAACAATAAGGGGAATAAAAATCCCAAGCGCCTCATAAAGGCTTGGCACAAACGCCTGCATAATCATTTGAACCATTGTTACGAATGTACATATAATTACAACAAAAGCCGGAATACGTACTTTATCTGGGATAAAATTTCGAAGCAGCGATATAACCACATTTGAGCCGACTAACACAAATGTTGCTGCAGCCCCCATGCCCAAGCCGTTAAATGCGTTTGTTGTGCTTGCAATTGTCGGGCATGTGCCAAGCACCAGCCTGAATGTAGGGTTCTCTGTAATTATCCCATTGAAGAACACGCTGCTTAAGCTATTTTTTTTCATGTTCTCCTCCTTCTATGCCATTAGCTCAAGTAAATAAGCGTAGGCTGTATTTACTGCACTTACAACAGCAGCTGAGCTTGTTGTTGCGCCTGTTACAGCATCAACTGATGTATCGCCTGCGCCATTAATTCCAAAAACACCGTGGCCGCCCTTAAACTGCGCTTTGAATTCTTCGTTCCTAACTTTTGAGCCAAGCCCAGATGTTTCGGAAAAGCCGGCTCCTCCAACATTAATGCCTGTTACAATACCGTTTAAATCAACGCCAATTATTACCTCGATTTTCCCGCCGTAACCATTAGCTGTTGCTTGCGCTGTAAAGCCTACGGTGTTTGAGCCGCTAAGCCCCATGAACGCATTATCGCAGCCGCCTTCGCCTTCGCTTACAAGCTCAAAGTGTTCTGCATCCGGTAAAACTAAAATGCGCGCTGCATCAGCAGCAGCAGCCACTTGTTCACGAATCGGCCCCTTTGTAAGCTCATTTGTAGCGCCAAGTGCAAGGCCTGCTACAAGAGCTATTACTAAAAGCCGCCAAGTCAGCTTAAAGATTTCACGCATCTGCCTTCACCCCTTTTACCGCCTTTTGTGTGCCGTATACAACGGGTTTTATGTATTTGTCAATAAGCGGAGTAGCAATATTCATAAGCAGGATGGCGTATGTAGCGCCTTCTGGAAGCTTGCTATAGGTGCGAATTATGCTGACTATCAGCCCGCAGCCTGCGGCAAATATAACTTGCCCTTTTTTTGTCATAGGGCTTGTTGCATAATCCGTTGCCATAAACACAGCAGCGAACATTACCCCGCCTGAAAGAATTGCAGCGAGCGGGTCGCCGTTAAAGGTGAAGCCGCCTTCTGTGCCAAGCGCCCAGCTAAGGAGCGCTGTAACAAAAAGAAAGATTGTAGGCACATGCGGATAAACGGTTCCCCGAACAATTAAGTAAATTAACCCAAGCAGGATTGCCGCCTTGCACACCTCGCCTATTGTACCCGGGATTGTGCCGAGAAACAGCTCAAGCGTACTTGCAGGAAGCCCGCCCATTGGAGTTGCAGAGGCAACTGCATCAACAGGCGCAAAATACGTTGGCATTACAAAGGTAGTCATCCGCACAGGCCAGGATGCAAGCAAAATTGCGCGGCTAGTAAGCGCTGGGTTCATAAAGTTATGCCCAAGCCCCCCAAAGAGCTGCTTTACAAGCACGATTGCAAGGAAGCTCCCTATAACTGCAAGCCACCACGGCGCTGTCGAGGGCAGGTTAAGCCCAAGCAGAAGCCCTGTTACAAGCGCAGATAAATCGCCTACACATACTGGTTTTTTCGCTGCCTTTTGCCATAGATACTCGGTTATTACAGCAGTAAAGGAGCTTAGCCCAACTAAAAGCGCTGCATTTGGGCCGAAATAATAAATCCCTATAAGTGCAGCAGGCATAAGCGCAATAATAACATCTCGCATCAGCCTTTTAGTTGTTTCAACGCTTCTTATATGCGGAGCTGTGGATAGACGCAAACTCATTTCCCTGACCCCCTTCTGCGCGCAAGAAGTATCTTATCCTTCGTGGTTTTAAAAGATGCTGTTAGCCAAAGCTTGGCAGGGCAAATGAAGGTGCAGCTTCCGCAAACTATACAATCCATTACATCATATTCTTCAGCTTTAGCGAGCTCATTTGCATCGCAATACGGCTTAAGCAGGTATGGCCTAAGCCCAGTCGGGCAGACGTTTACACAGCGGCCGCAGCGGATACAGAGCCCTTCATCAAACGACTTTGCATCCTCACTGTTATACACAACTATGCCGTTTGTAGCTTTAGTCATTGAGACTTCGTCATTTGCTACAGAGAGCCCTGTCATAGAGCCGCCTGCTGCAAGTTTCCCGGGTGTTTCACTATAGCCGCCGCAAGCCTGTATAGCATCGTGGAAGCTTGTGCCTATTCGAAGCCTGAGGTTGTCCGGCTCCTTTACGCAGCCAGTTACTGTTGTTATGCGCGAAACAACAGGTTTGCCATAGCTTATGGCATCTGCAATTGCAGCTGCAGTGCCTACATTTAGCACTATTACATGCACATCTATAGGTAGCCCCTGCCTTGGCACCTGCCTGTTTGTAATAGACTCTATAACCTGCTTTTCAGCGCCTTGCGGATATTTTGTTTTAAGCGCAGCTATCTCAATGCCAAGCCGCCCTGCTGCAGCTGCTTTCATTGTTTCTATTGCATCCGGTTTATTATCTTCTATTGCTATAACGCCCCGCTCAACGCCCATTGCGCGCATTGCAGCGCGAAGCCCGTTAATAATCTTTTCCGGGTTTTCTAACATGAGCCTATGGTCGGATGTAAGATAGGTTTCGCATTCAGCGCCGTTTAGTATTATGGTATCGCAGTATTGACCTTCGCGCATTGCAAATTTTATATGGGTAGGGAAGCATGCGCCGCCCATGCCGCAAATGCCTGCTGCTTTAATTGCAGGCACTATAAGCGATGGCTCCACAGTTTCAACATCTCCATGCCCTGTAAGCCCATCTACCCAGTCGTCTCTAAAATCGTTTTTAATTGTAATGCACATTTGAGGCTCTGCAACCATTTGCTGCTTAAGCGAAACGTCGAGCACCTCACCAGATACACTTGCATGTACAGGCAGCCCCAAAGCGCCTACCGGTTCGCCAATAAGCTCACCAAGTTTGACATACTCGCCCTTTTCTACGCAGGGTTTGCTCGGTGCGCCTAAGTGCATACCCATAAGTATACAAACTGTTTCCGGCACAAACTCGCGCACAGGCTTGTCTTTAGTTGGCAACTTCCCTTCATGCAGTTTTTGCATTGGGTGCACGCCCCCTCTGAAGGTACGCTTTTGCAACTTCAGCACCATCCTTTCATAAAGCGCACTCGCCTTTGTGAATAATTACACAATAAAAAAGGGCATACTTTGCCCTAAATAACCTGAATGTAATGTAATTCTAAGCCTTTTGACATCAACAATTCGAGTCCACTTCCAATTATTTAACCCAATGTAGTATAGCACAGTCTTATAATGTTTGCATCAAATTGTTACTGTATAATTCTATATTCTTTGTAGCGGCGTCAAACATAGGTTACACATCTGTGCAAGGAAAGCTGTCATGG
>CAYWTY010000060.1:0-10222 GCA_964461335.1 uncultured Oscillospiraceae bacterium | reverse complement strand
CTATTATCGGAGCCTTGGTTATGGCAAGCCTTGACAACGGCATGAGCCTAATGAACCTGCCCATAATGATTCAATATATGATAAAAGGCCTTATTCTACTGATTGCAGTTTGGATTGATATAGCAAACCGCACAAAAAAGTAACTTATATGCTTAATTTGCATAAACTCAAGTATTTTAAATATAGCCGGCTTAAGGCTTCATGCTTAAGCCGGCTTATATGCTTTTAAGCTACACAGCTTCCTGCATATTGCTTAGGAGAGCACAATATGATACCCTAAGTCGTATTAAATAGTCAGGAGGTGTCCTATGCAACCAAGAGCGAGGGATTTCCGCTTTGCTGCAAGAGCAAGCCTTAGCGGTTACTGGGGAACAGCATTGCTTACATGCTTTGTTGGCGTGCTGCTCGGAGGCATACCTGTGTCATTTGGCACTTCGGGAATACTCGAAGTTTTTGATAACCTTTACTACACTCTGCCTGCACCATTTTACTGGGATAGCTCTACCCTTCCTATCTTAAGCCGTATATTCTTAAATTGGGGGCTTGCTGTTTTCCTTATTGGCGGAGCAATTGAGCTTGGGATTTGGGTCTTTTTCGGCAGAATAAGCTTGGGTGAACGGCCGCCGTTTTCCACGCTTTTCGACAGATTTACTTTGTTTGGGAAAGCGCTCGGCTTAAGGCTGTTTATTGCGCTTTTCGTTTTCCTTTGGTCGCTGCTTTTATTTGTGCCTGGGATTGTTGCTTCATACAAGTATGCGCTTGCACCCCAACTTATGGCTGAGTACCCGCAAATGGGAATTCGAGAAGCAGTTGACCGCTCAAAACAGCTCATGGCAGGCTATAAAGGCAGCCTCTTCTGCCTTGACATAAGCTTCATCGGGTGGTGGTTCTTATCTGCTTTAACATTAGGTATTCTTGGGTTATGGGTAACACCATACTTTTTAACTGCGCGCACTGCATTTTATTTAAACCGAACAGGCAGAGCCTTTGGAGTTGGCGGCGCCCAATAGCTTAAGCATGCTAAGTAATTAACATAAGCTGTAAATGTATTTATTAAGAGCCCCTAGGCAAGCGCTTATGGGGCTCTTTTACTATCAGCTTGAAACTAACTATGCTCTAGTGTTATAGCTCCTTATCTTCAGGTAAGGGGCCTGGCATAACTACGCGTTTTGCATCATGCTCTGCAGCGCTTTTAGCACGTTCTTCATTAAGAAAAACTCTAAGCTGGCTTTCAAGCTCTCTGCAAAGCTCCTGGTTATCTTTTAGGAAGAGGCGTGCATTCTCCCTACCCTGCGCCATGCGCATATCACCATATGAATACCACGCGCCTGTTTTTGCAATAAGCTTGTACTTAACTGCAAGGTCGAGTATCGAAGCTTCCCTCGAAATACCCTCACCGTAGATTATGTCGAATTCCGCTTGTTTAAATGGGGGCGCTACCTTATTTTTAACCACCTTAACACGCGTGCGGTTTCCCACAAACTCAGTACCGCTCTTAAGGGTTTCGATTTTTCTAACATCCAGCCGAACAGATGCATAAAACTTCAGCGCTTTGCCACCAGGGGTTGTTTCCGGGCTTCCAAACATTACGCCTACTTTTTCGCGGAGCTGATTTATAAAAACAACGACAGTGCTTGTTTTGGAAACTGTTCCTGCAAGCTTCCTTAAGGCTTGCGACATAAGCCGCGCCTGAAGCCCAACATGCGCATCCCCCATATCACCTTCAATTTCCGCCCTTGGAACAAGCGCTGCAACAGAGTCAATCACTATTACATCCATTGCGCCAGAGCGCACAAGCGCTTCTACGATTTCGAGCGCCTGCTCCCCAGTATCAGGCTGCGATACATATAACTCATCCACATTTACCCCGAGGTTTTCCGCATAAAGCGGGTCTAACGCATGCTCAGCATCAATAAATGCGGCTGTGCCCCCGTCACGCTGCGCCTGTGCGATTATATGAAGCGCAACTGTTGTTTTACCTGATGACTCCGGCCCGAAGATTTCTATCATTCGGCCGCGGGGAACACCCCCCACACCAAGCGCAAAATCAAGCTCTATGCAGCCGGTTGAAATTGTGGAAACTGAGATTTTCCCTGCTGCATCTCCAAGCTTCATTATCGCGCCCTTGCCGAATTGTTTTTCAATTTGACTTAGCGCAGCTTCTAGCGCTTTGTTTCTTTCTACGCTCATATTTGCCATATGAATCCTCCTAATATTGCAAGATCCTTCTGCTTTCGAGTATACCACGCTGCGCACCTGCAGGGAAGCAACTACTATTTAATGTATATATTCTGCAACGCTAATAGCTTGCGTATAGACCTACTCGCCTTGTTTAAGCCCCATAAGTTCACGGCGGAGCAAATCAAGCGCATTCAATACTGTAATTTCGCGTATCCGCTTCCTATCGCCGTTTAACTGCAACTGTTTTACATAAACTCCGCTGCTTGAGGCAAGCCCCACAAAGACCAAACCAACAGGCTTTTCCTTTGTGCCTCCTGAAGGCCCTGCTATGCCCGTAGTTGAAAGCGCATAGTCAGCACCTGAAGTTTTCCGCATCCCGAGCGCCATTTCTTTTGCGCATTCTTCGCTTACTGCCCCAAATTTGCGCAAAGTTGAAGGCGCAACGCCAAGCCTGCGCATCTTTGCTGCATCGGAATATGTTACTGCCCCTTCCAAGAAAAAGGCCGAGCTGCCCGGTATTTCAACAAGGGCAGCAGCCAAAAGCCCACCTGAACAGCTTTCTGCAACTGCAAGCGTTGCATCTTCTTTTTCAAGCAAAGCGGCACAAACGCCTGAGAGTTCCACACCTTCAGTGCTGTAAACAATATCCCCAAGACGTTCTGAAATTTCCTTAACTACTGGTGCAACAAGCGCAGCTCCTTCCTCTGCCTGCTCACAGCGTGCAGTTACACGAAGCGTTACCTCCCCCACTTTTGCATATGGTGCAATCGTTGGGTTATTTTGGTTCTCTATAAGGTCCTTAAGCCGATATTCAACGCTCGATTCGCCCATGCCAAATATTCGCACTTCACGCGAAAACAGGCGGCAGCCGCTCTTTTCTTCGAGATATGGTATTACTTTATTTTTAAACATTGGGAAAAGCTCACGGGGCGGCCCAGGAAGAAGGATTGCTGCCTTAGAGCCGGATTCTGTGATGCAGCCTGGCGCAGTACCATTCGGGTTTTCTAAAATTATGCTGCCTTTTGGGAAATCCGCCTGCTGCAGGTTGTTTGGGGTCATCTCCCTGCCTAAGGCGAGGAAGCGCTCATACAGCGCTCGTTCTGCATCTTCGCTGCGCTCCATTTCCAGCGAAAACGCATCTGCCACAACCTTTTTTGTTAAATCGTCCCCTGTAGGCCCTAGCCCGCCTGAAAGTATAAGAATATCTGCCCGCTCCAACCCTGTAAGTATGGCTTCCTTAAGGCGGCCGGGGTTATCGCCCACTGTAAGCATATGGTATACGTTAATGCCCAAAGGCGCTAGCTCCTGCGCCATAAACTGGGAATCCGTATTAAGCACCTGCCCCATTAGAAGCTCTGTTCCAACACTTATAAGTTCTGCTATCATGTTACCCCCTGATTTATGTTAAATCCATTTTTGTATAGTTTTTTACAATATAATCAACGCCCGATAGTATAGTAAACAAAACAGAGACCCAGAGCACGACCTGATCCAGAGGGAACTTAACAAAGCGGATTTCAGGCCATAACAACAGCAATAGCACAGCAACGCACTGAGATATTGTTTTGGTTTTGCCAAGCCAGCTTGCAGCAATAATATTCCCCTTGCCAGCCGAAACTAAGCGAAAGCCGCTTATTAAAAATTCCCGGGCAAGTATTATAATTACAGCAATGGGCGAAAGCATTCCTTGATAAACGAGCATAATAAATGCGCTGGAGCTAAGAAGCTTGTCAGCAATAGGGTCCATCAGTTTGCC
Organism: uncultured Oscillospiraceae bacterium; assembly: GCA_964461335.1. Classification (GTDB taxonomy): domain Bacteria; phylum Bacillota; class Clostridia; order Christensenellales; family CAG-138; genus JAKJBL01. The sequence goes on along the minus strand of CAYWTY010000060.1, from coordinate 6,285 downwards.
GAAGTTTGTAATTGAGTTGTACTTTCGTGCAAGCATCCCATCGAAGATATCTGTTAAGTACGCAAGCAGAAATATTGCTGCAGCTATTATATTTGAGCTTGGAACAGGTATATAAAAGCAAAGAATAAAAACAGGTATAAGCAAAATACGCAGCAAAGTAAGCTTGTTCGGTAGATTCATGGGAGCTCCTCCCCTATCATATCGTAGTCGGCCGCCTCTTTTAGCTCAACACGCAAATAGTCGCCTGCTTTGTGCTGGCTAAGCATATTAAAAAGTATTGAGCCATCAATTTCAGGCGCTTCTGCATATGAGCGGCCCATTGCTATGCCGTTGTGCATTCTTTCAAAGAGCACATCTACAACATCACCCACTCGCTTTTGGTTGAGGTTTAGCGAAATCCCTTTTTGCTGCTCCATAAGTGCGTTTAGGCGTAAAGCTTTTATTTCCTCCGGCACTTGGTTTGGCATTAAAGCTGCACGCGTCCCATCTTCTTGAGAAAACGCAAATGCGCCAAGCCTATCAAACTGATATATGCGCAAAAAGTCAAGGAGCGCGTCGAACTTAACATCTGTTTCACCAGGGAAGCCCACCATTATGGTTGTGCGCAAAATAAAATCCGGGAAGTTTTTCCGAATATGTTCAAGCACCCGCTCAACATGCGCACGGCTGCCGCGCCTGTTCATTGCCAAAAGCATTTCATCATCAATATGCTGAAGCGGCATATCGAGATAATTGCATATTTTATTATCGCTTGCAATGCAGTCAATAAGCTTTGGAGTTACTGTATCCGGGTATGTATAAAGAACTCTCAAAAAACGAAGCCCGCTAAGCTTTGCAAGGGAATTTAAAAGCTCTAAAAGCATCGGCTTTTCATAAAGGTCAATGCCGTATGAGGAGGTATCCTGGGCTATAAGCGTAAGCTCGCTTACACCATTATCAATGAGCGCCTTTGCTTCATCAATAAGTTCAGGCATAGGCACACTATGAAAAGAGCCCCGTATAAGCGGTATAGCGCAATATGTGCAGCGGTTGTCACACCCATCGCTTATGCGAAGATATGCCGAATAGAAGGGGGTTGTCAAAACTCGCTTAGAAGTGCAAAGAGCAGAGTCCGAGCCTATGCCTCCACCTATGAGCATAGGAAGCTTTTCGTATTCGTGCACACCAAGCAAATAGTCAACTTCAGGCAGCTCGTGACTAAGCTCCTCCCTGTAACGCTCAGACAAGCAGCCTGTTACAATAAGCGTTTTGCAAGAGCCTTTATTTTTGTATTCTGCCATTTCAAGTATTGTATTTATACTCTCTTGTTTTGCTATTTCAATGAAGCCGCAAGTGTTTATAATAAGCACTTGCGCATCCTCGGGTTTTGATACAATGCTGTGCCCGCTGTTTTTCAGCAAAGCAAGCATATGCTCAGTATCAACCCTGTTCTTAGAGCAGCCCAGAGAAACCACTCCTATTTTACTCATCCTGGCTGCCTCCGTGCCTGGATGCAAAAAGCTGCTCATATTGTGAGCGGGTAATAAGAAGCTTGCGCGGTTTGCTTCCGTCAAAACCGCTGACATATCCATGCTGCTCCATTATGTCAACAAGCCGCGCTGCTCTTGCATAGCCTACGCGCAGCCTGCGCTGAATCATTGAAATAGACGCTTGGCCGCTATCGAGTATTATGCGCACAGCCTCGCCAAGCAGCTCATCTTCCTGTTTGCCCAAACCCTGCTGGCTGCCTGCTTGTTCTGTTTCCATTTCTTCGAGGAGCTGCTCATCATATTCGGGTTTAAGCGCTTGTGCCTGAAAGTGACGCACAATGCGCTCCACTTCTTCATCAGAAACATATGCGCACTGAAGCCTGGTGGGCTTGCCTGCACCATTTGGGTGGAAGAGCATATCCCCGCGGCCAAGCAGTTTTTCCGCACCTGAAGCATCTAAGATTATTCTTGAATCTATTGCTGAGGCAACCGCAAAAGCAATACGTGAAGGGATGTTCGCTTTAATAAGCCCTGTAATTACATCTGTTGACGGGCGCTGCGTAGCTACGATTAAATGTATGCCTGCTGCTCTTCCAAGCTGCGCTATACGGCAAATGCTATCTTCCACTGTATCTGGCGCAACCATCATAAGGTCTGCAAGCTCGTCTATTATTATAACAAGCTTGGGCAGGCGTTCGCCCTCTTGTGCAAGCTCATTATAACGGTCTATATCTCGTGCGCCGCTTTTTGCAAACTGCTGATAGCGTTCTGTCATTTCTCTTACTCCGCCGGCAAGCGCGCCTGCTGCCTTCTTCGGGTCTACAACAACTGGCACCCTAAGATGGGGCAAAACGCCAAAGGCAGAAAGCTCAACGACCTTTGGGTCAATCAAAATCAGCTGAAGCTCTAAAGGCGTACATTTGTAAATAAGTGAAATAATTATGTCGTTTATGCATACGCTCTTGCCTGAACCTGTTGCGCCTGCTATTAAAAGATGGGGCATTTTTGCAAGATCCGCGACAATTACTTTACCTGCAATGTCCTTGCCAAGCGCAAGCGTAACAGTCGACTTTGCATTTATAAATTCGCGGCTTTCGACTATATCGCGCAGTACAACAGTAGCAGTATCTTTATTTGGGATTTCTATTCCAACTGCGGATTTACCTGGGATAGGCGCCTCTATTCGAACGCGAGGCGCAGCAAGCGCAAGCGCAATATCATCAGCAAGTGCAGTAATGCGGTTAACACGCACGCCGGGTGCAGGCGCAAGCTCATATCTTGTTATAACAGGGCCTACGCTTATATTGACTATGCGCGCTGAAACATTAAAGTTTTGAAGTGTCTCAACAAGAAGCCTGCCTTTTTCTGAAGGCGATTCGCGGCTTTCGTGCCCATAGCGAATACTTGGGGGGTTAAGCAAGCTGAAGGAAGGCGGCATATACGGTATGCTTTGCTGTTCAGATGAAAGCTCAGCTTGTGCAAGAACAGGCTCCGGCTTTAGGGTATTTACGCTAAAGGGCGGGCGTTCGCGCTCAATTGCCGCACGCTGAGCTGTGCGAAGCGGAGTTGATGCAAAATCATCCGGTTCTGCATTTGCATAGCTTAGTGTAGGGGTTTGCTCAATGATGCTTGGAGTATAGGCTTGCTCATCATAAGGAGTTCGCTTTTGTATTAACCCTTCTGATGGCATAAATGTAATATCTCCTGCAACCTCTTTCATTGGCCGCCTGCCCCTCCGGACCTCTGAGTTTATAGTTTGGGGCATCTCTTGTTCATCAATTGAATCAGTATAGAGCATTTTTCGCTTTTCGCGGGCTTTTGAAACATATTCAAAGCCTGCCTTTACCTTAGTGCCAACCTGCTGCCCCGCAGCACGCAAAGAGAGGCGAGTAACAAGCAAAACTATTATAAGAATACCTGCAATTAAAAAGATATATGTGCCTGCTTCACCTGTTAAAAGAAGCAACGGATAGCAAAGCAGAGCACCAAAAGCCCCGCCGCCAGATAAGGCTGCTTTCCCGTATGAATACGCATCGAGCACATATGTTAGATAGGCTGTTGAGCCGATAACAGGCCTTGCTGAAAGATGAAAGAGCGCAAGCGCAAGAAATACTGCTGTAATAATAAGCGCTGACCTGCCGCGCTTAGGTTTAGATGCAGCTAAGGCTATAAAAAGTATGCCGCTTGCAATAAAGACAAAAGGCAGTACATAGGCAAAAAAACCGCCTAAGCCAAAGAGCACTGCAGTTATTGCAGCACCCAAAAGCCCTGCAGTTTCAAAATAGAGACAGACTCCAAGGAACAGCCCAAGCGCAATTAAAACAACCCCCCCGACTTCACGGCGGGATTGTTGTACCTGGATGCGCTTTTTTGCCTCATTGCCCAAGCTTTACACCTCCGGCTCCCTATGGGCAAATTTGGAGAAGTTTGCACAGTGCAAGTATAACAACAGCTTGCTGCGCATAATAATCCAATTCATTATACCTCACAAGCAAGAGGCGTGCAAATGAGGTGTTTTGAATAAATTTAGCCGGGTATTACTATATAAAGAAGAAGTCTGAACGTGAAACCTTGCGCTTGCGCATAACATGGCAGTATGTTATATTTAGTTGAACAAACTCCGGGCGCGAATATATGGATACCCTATTCGTGCTTTGTTTTTACCAGAATCCAAGTTTTTAGGCTCACTGCAAGGCAATTTCATGGTTACAAAACATTAGATTTTCAACCTTTGGCGAATTAGTATTTCATATAAAACAAAGGGGGGAACTCAAATTTACAGACCTCAACTACATTAATGCATCAGCTAAACCGGACTTTCTGCAGGTATGCAGGCCGTTGTGGCTGTATTTATTAATTGTTCTACGTTTCAACCATCGTTTGGAAGCTGTCTGTATTATTTCTGGCTGCATAACAACTGCCGACTATGCAAAAGGACGCTCCCAAAGTCGTAAAACGCTAGTAGTATAACTCAAATTTGAAAGGCAGGTTCATTATGAAAAAGAGAGTTTTTGCGCTATACCTTGCGGCTTTTCTTGTACTTACAGCCTTTGCAGGCTCAGCAGCCGCAGAAAACATTGATACCCGCACACTTGCAACTATAAATAAGCCCGGAGTTGTGCTTGTGCAAACTCTATGGACAGCTGATGTTACATGGTCTGAGTTCTCATTTTACGATGGGTTCGAAGAAGACCTCCAATATGAAGTTACGCGCATGGTAGAGGATGGAGAAATAGCGGCAACTGAAGAAGCTATACTTCATGCAATGGTTACTTTGATGGCCGACTATATGGAATACTACGCTTTCTATACTGGGAATGCCACAACAGAGCAAATGAGTACAGCTGCAGTAGGCACAGGGTTTATTGTTACCCCAGATGGCTACCTCGTTACAAACGCGCATGTTGTACACACAAATGAAGACGAACTTTACATGTCATTTGCAAGGTCCTCACTTGAAAGCTATGCAACAGAAGCAGCTGATGAGTTCGAAGCTGAAATGCGCCGTTCAGGCTATCAATTGAGCGAAGAAGAATGGCTTGGCATTGCAAACGGAGTTTATCGCATGCTTTCACAGGGCATGGAAATTAACAACCTTCAAACAAGCTACAAAGCCTTCATAGGCAATGTTTCACCAGGAAGCGATGTCACAGCAAAAGGCAAAGGCATGGACCTTCGGAAAATGGGCGAACCTATACCAGGAAGAGATGTAGCTATCCTAAAAATGGAGGGCAACAACCTGCCTACAGTTACTGTTGGGGATGATTCTAAGCTTAGGACAGGTGACCGCGTGTACGCTATGGGATACCCAGCTGTAGCTACGCTTTCTGAGACGCTTAATGTTGCACAGGCAATTCAAGAACCTACGCTTACTCAAGGCATTATAAGCGCAAGGAAGGAGATGGCAGGCGGCTGGAGCATACTCCAAACCGATGCTGCAATTCACGGCGGCAATTCGGGCGGCCCGCTGTTTAATGAAGCTGGTGAAGTAATAGGCATTAACACTTTCGGCATGCTTGACTCTTCAAGCGGCGCGCAGGTCGCAGGTATGAACTTCGCAGTACCTATTTCTATTGCAAAGCAGTTCCTACACGAAATTAACGTTGTTCCCACAGAAAGCACATTTACAGCAAGCTTTAAAACTGCGCTTACAGCGTACAACAGCGGCGATTATCACAAAGCGCTTGAAATCTTGCGCGGCATAAACGAAACTAACCCCGGCTTCCCGGTTGTGCAGGAACTTCTTGCTGAAGCGCGCGAAGGGGCTGATACAAACCCTGTTAAAACGCCTGAGGCAGCTTCTGAAGAAACCATAAGCAAACCAACAAAAGGCAGCAGCGGATTGTCTCCGCTTATATATATTGGCGGCGGGTTACTGCTTGTTATTATAGTTGTGCTTGTTGTTCTGCTTGCTAAAAAGAAAAAGCCTGCAGCAGCTAGCTTCCAACCCCCTACTTACAATAAACCTCAAGAACAACCGCACGCTATTGGGCACCAACATACGAACCATTGCGCAAAATGCGGGGCAGGAATGTCAGCAGATGCCAAGTTCTGCAATGCTTGCGGCACCCCTGTTTCAACAAAGGAAAGCTTACACTGCAATACCTGCGGGCACGAAAACCTGCCCGGGACAAAGTTCTGTGAAAAATGCGGCTCTAAGCTCTAATAAACATTTTGCGCTTATGAACTTGTTTCAAGTACTGCAATAAAAAAGAACATCACTTAATAAAAAAGCGGGCTGTTTGTACACCCGCTTTTTATTTGTGTTGAGATACACTACATAGGTAACAGAAAGAAGCAAGAGAAAACCCCCGAT
>CAYWTY010000059.1:0-10947 GCA_964461335.1 uncultured Oscillospiraceae bacterium | reverse complement strand
CCCATGACAGCTTTCCTTGCACAGATGTGTAACCTATGTTTGACGCCGCTACAAATAGCTGTTTCTCTACAAAAATAGTATATTGACTTTATAAAGTTATTATGGTAAATTGATTTCACCAATTACATCATGTGTTGATATAGACAACCACTGAGGCATAACAAGGTTTGTATAGGCACGATAGTTCATTGCACATATATGAATAGGCCTCCATAATCCCCCATAATCAGCAAATCAAAATAATTCAAGAAGCTTAATTGCAATTTGGAGTTTACGCATGGGTAAAATTGTTGTTGTCGGGAGTCTCAATAGAGATATTGTAATGCAAGTTCCGCATATACCGGAACCCGGTGAGACTATTTTATGCAGCAGTATTGATTATTTTAACGGTGGCAAAGGCGCAAACCAAGCAACAGCTATCGCAAGGTTGGGCGGAACTGTTTCAATGATTGGTTGTGTTGGTGCTGATGATGCAGGCGATGCGCTTATAAAATCGCTTTCTGAGGCAGGTGTGGATACTGCAAGCATCGAGCAAAGCCCGACTGTGGGTACTGGCAGTGCTTATATTAGCGTAAGCGAAGAAGGGCAAAACAGCATTATTGTTTACCCTGGTGCAAATTCTCTCGTAAGCCCAAAAACACTCTCAAAATTCCATTCAGTTCTTACAGGCGCCTCGTACTGTGTAGTACAGATGGAAGTACCGGTTGCAACAGTAGAAGCTGTGTGCAGAATATGTAATGCGCTTGGGGTTAAAGTGCTATTAAACCCGGCTCCTGCGCAAACAATAGATTCATCCATATTCCCCTTAATTGAGTATATTGTCCCTAATGAAACCGAACTTCAGATTCTTGTTAATGAGCAAGGTTCATATGAAGAGCTTGCGCAAAAGCTATATAAAAAGGGTGTAAAGCATGTCATTGTTACGCTTGGGGAGGAAGGATGCATGCTTGTAGATAAGAACGGCGTTTCAAGTTTCCCTGCGGTAAAAGTAAAATGTGTTGATACCACAGCAGCTGGGGATGCCTTTATAGGCGGGTTTATAGTTGGTATCTCAGAGGGTCTTCCCATTTCTCTAAGCATCGAATTTGCTAACAAAGCAGCAGGGTTTGCCATAACACGCAAAGGCGCACAAGCTTCTTTAGGTTCGAGAGCAGAGCTCGACGCTTTTTTTAAATAATGTAATAGGCTGCTCTTTATGCGTAAGCTAAAATTATGGGTTGCTATGGCTAAGCAGCATCAATATTGAGGCTTTTCCCATCTTTAATCTACCATAAATGTATCAAAACCCAGCTCATAATTTAATGACGCTGGTTTTTTTCCTTACATCCTGCTATAACTTGAATTAGGTTGAAACTATTTGCATATAAGCTGCAGCATTTAAGGTTGTTTACAAACAAACCACACAAAACTATCACATTTTTGATATAATAATCCCGAGGGATAATTGTTAGTATAGCCTTAAAGCACATGGAGGGCTTATTTGAATGGATTCTGACGATTTCTCCTTCTCGGTTATTAAAGACCAAGAAGGTAATAGTCTAACACACCAAATATACAATGCCATAAAGCAGGATATCCTCTTTGGGCGGCTTGAAGTTGGCGAAAAACTTAATACTGTGCAGCTTGCTCAGCAGAATAACGTAAGCCGCACACCTATTAAGCAGGCTCTGGAGCTTTTGAAACAAGATTATTTAATTGAAGCTGAACCAGGGAAACAAGCAGTCGTAAGGCCTCCATCTGTACAGGATATTAACACGATCTATTTTCTAAGGATGCAGTTAGAGCCCCATATGGCGAAAGCTTCAGTAAATCATATCCCCAAGAGTGAGCTGCTTGATATGAAAGCACGCCTAAAAGAACTTGAAGCCAACCCAAAAACTCAAATAGACCGTATCGAATTCGATAATCGGCTGCATTCCATGCTTTGGAGATACTTAGAAACGCCTGTAATAAACTCGCTATTTCAGGTTATAAACGATTATTCCGTCCGAATACAATCCTTTACAACCTATTCCATGAGCAAGCCGTCTACTAATAACCGTGAGCATATGGTAATTATTAAGGCAGCTCTTGCAAGAAACGGAGAAAGGCTTTATAGTGCCGTAGAAATGCACTTAGCCAGAGCCAGCAGGCGGTTGTTGGAGTTTTATAAAAGCGAACACCCCACTAGCATATAGCAATAAATAAATCACCTTCCCCTTTAATTTATACATTGCAATTGTAAAAAGGCCTTCCATTGAATAACTGCAGAAAGACAGTTTTTTAGAGGCAGCTTTTTTTAGATGCATTAAATTGCAGCTTTTTACTTTAGTGGACTTTCTGAAATGCACTTTGCAAATTGCGTTGACTTTGAGGCAATGATGAAATAGTGTATGTTTAACTTTTAAGAGTATAACATGCTTATTTCAACAAAAGCCTCAATAAACCCCGGTTCAATATGTACATGCACAACTTAGCACCATTCACCTACGCAACATACTGATAGACATATTTAATCACCAAAGCGTTTTCATTTTCTTTATAAATTTGGCACAACTGTATGGTACTTTAAGGGTTGGAAATGCTGTAAACGAATAGAAACATACAAAGCTGCGATACCAATTGCCCTGGTTCTAAGGTCTTTCATTTAAAATGTCAGTTTCCTCAGATAAACGTAGCGAGCGTAAATCTTAATAAATAATAAGGAGAAATTTTATGAAAAAACTATTGTGCATACTTCTTTCAGCCGCAGTTCTGTTTTCATTAGCAGCATGCAGCGCAGCGCCACCAGTAGCGCCACCCCCCGCTTCCCCGAGCCAGCCTGAACCCGCTGCTCCTGTTGCGCCTCCTGCAGAAAGCAAGCCAGCAGAGGAAGCTCCAACAACTGTTCTCATGGGCATAAACAGCGCACAGCCCCCTGCATCTTTTGTAAAAGAGGATGGCACAGTTGGCGGGCAAAACTATGCTGTTATGACACTTGTGGACGAGCTCTTGCCCCAATACGAATTTGTATATGAGGCTGTAGATCAAGACGCCCTGCTTCTTGGGCTGGATTCCGGCAAATATGCTGCAGCAGTTGGCAACTTCTGGTACAACGAGAAGCGTAACGAAAAGTATCTCTTCCCGAAGTATCCTATTGGTGGCGGCGTTGAAGGCCTTGCAGTAAACAAAAAGTTCTTTGATAAAGTCGATAGTTTAGATGACTTTGCAGAGGAAGGCCTAAAGCTTACCCCACAGGAAACATCTGGAGCAATGTATGATGTGTTCATGCAGTATAATGCGGATAATCCGGATCACCCCCTTAAGTTTACGGCAGGTGAGGTCACCGCATCAGGAGAGCAGATGAAGTGGGTAAAGGAAGGCCGCTACGATGGCGCTGCCATGTTCGCTTCCGAGTTTGATGAGCTTAAGCCCACAGTAGATGCAGACGACAAACTTTACTTTGTCCCCTTCTATGCCGTAAAAACTTGGGTACTGTACACCAAGGATCAAACTGAGCTCGTTGCAGCTATTGACGGCGTCATGGCAAAACTTAAAGATGACGGCACCCTTTCAAAAATAGCTGTAGAATGGTTTGGCTACGATATCTACGAATACTTTGACTAATCGTCGGTTTAACTTCCGAGGCAATCGGGTGCTGCTCGCTGCACCCGATTGCCTCAAATGTAAACAGTATCCTAAGGAGGAAAAGCATGCAATGGTTTGATTGGAACTACCTGCTAAATAGTATACCAAAGCTTATCCCACCCTTTTTTAAAGTTACGCTTATTTGTGTTATCTCCACTCTAATCATTGGCTCTGTATTTGGCTTTCTGCTGGCTTTGTGCAAGCTAAGCAAGCATCGTTATCTGCGCAGAGTTGCACATATGATAACGGATGTAATTCGGAGCATGCCTTTTCTAGTAATGCTGTTCCTGCTTTATTACGGGCTTGGGAAGATGTTCCCGCAGTTGAATGCAATCAACAAGGTTTATTTTCTTGAATTGACGCTTATTATTTTCGCTTCCTGCAGGTTGTCGGAAATTATGCGTTCAGCTTATGAAGCAATTGACAAGGGACAGATGGAGGCGGCGCTTAGTGTCGGTCTTTCCGCTCCACAAGCCCTGATGAAAATAGTTGCGCCTCAGGCTGCCTATATAGCTCTCCCCAACCTTGGGAACCTTCTTGTAGGCATGGTACTTGAGACTGCTCTCGGGTTTACCATTGGCATTTATGATGTAATGGGAACTGCGAAGCTAATCAACGCACGCGAATACGGGGCGCATAATCTTGAAATCTATATTGCGGCAGCTCTCATTTACTGGGTAGTATCGCTGCTTATAGCCGCTATTACCGGCAGCCTTGAGAAGATGCACAAAAAAGATAGACCACGAAAGCCTATCGTGCAAAGCGGCACAGGAAGGGAAAATGCAGCATGAACTGGGAATTCATCTTTCGAATTGGGATTATTGAGGCCATAAAAGGTGTGCCGGTTTCGCTATATGTCACCTTTTTATCACTGCTCATCGCTTTGCCGCTGGGTTTCCTCTGTGCTATATCGCGTTTTAAACGGGTGCCTGTGCTTTCAGAGGTTATATCGGTTATAGTCTCCTTCCTGCGTGGTACACCGCTTGTTGTGCAAATATTTATCGTTTATGCCGGCTTTCCAAGCCTCCTTAACTACATGGTTCAAACATACAATTGGAATTTTGATGCGTTTTCCATTAACCCCTATATCTACGCATTTTTTGTATTCTCTTTGAATGTTACTGCAACTTTAACTGAGGTGTTCCGTTCTTCCCTATCTGCAGTTGGGAAAGACCAATCAGAAGCAGCGCGCTCAGTAGGCCTTAATGCTTTCCAGGCAAATTGCCATATAATAATACCTCAGGCTCTCGTATCAGCCATCCCAAACATCTGCAATGAATTTTTGAACCTCTTTAAGAGCACCTCTTTAGTCTATATGATGACCATTCAGGATATTACGGGCAAGCTGCGCATAGCGGCATCCGCAGGATACAATTATACTGAAGCATATTTTGTAATTTTTATTATTTATTTCTTACTGGGCTTTGGAATGGAAAAACTGTTTCAATATATTGAAAACAACATGAAACGTTATAAGTCCATACCACAAACATAAGGGGGCATCAAATGATAGCCGTTAAAAACATTAAAAAGTCATTTGGCGATAATCATGTGCTTAAGGGGATTGATTTCTCTTTGAATAAGGGCGATGTAGTTGTAATCTTGGGCCCTAGCGGTTCAGGCAAAACAACTATACTGCGATGCATTAACTTTCTTGAAAGAGCGGAAGAGGGCGAGTTAACTATTGGGGATATTCATGTTGACCTAAAGCACGCCACCTCAAAAGAGATTCACAAAATTAGAAAACGCAGTGGTTTTGTCTTCCAAAACTATGCGCTATTTAACAATAAAACAGCGCTGCAAAACGTTATGCTGGGGCTTACAGTAGCGCGCAAAGTACCCACCCCTGAGGCAACAAGCATTGCAAAAGCAGCCTTGGACAAGGTAGGTCTATCCGACAAATACGACTCCTATCCAAGCCAGCTTTCAGGCGGGCAGCAGCAGCGCGTTGGTATAGCGCGTGCAATAGCAATTAGCCCAGATGTCATATTGTTTGATGAACCAACCTCAGCACTAGACCCTGAGTTGATTGGCGAAGTTCTTGGCGTGATGAAGCAGCTTGCCTACGAAGGGGTGACGATGATTGTGGTTACACATGAAATGAGCTTTGCGCGGGATGTAGCTTCAAATGTAATATTTATGGATGGGGGCGTAATTGTAGAGCAGGGCCCTCCTGAAACTATGTTTGATAACCCCAAAGAAGAAAGAACAAAGCAATTTCTTAGACGCATCCTCTTAGTAGAGGAAGAATAGAGAGCTAACCTTGGTTCTATAAAGAGTCGGGGCTCGGCTGCTGAAATATGCAGCAGCAATAATATTTTAAAGCCGGGTGAGCCCGGAGAATGGAGTGTAAAATGACACAGATCGAATTGCATGCTTGGCAAAAACCTGCAACCACACCTACAGAGTACCATACCTGCGAAATGCGCCGCGGACGCGAATTCATAGTTCGAATGATGACAGGTGCTGACCCACTTGTTGCTCTTGCTGAGTTTGCGAAGAATAATAATGTACGCTTTGGCAAAGTGCATGCTTGCTTCATGGGCGGTTTCCAGCCCTGTAAGTATGACAAGTGGACCATTGATACGGTTAACCCGGAGAATTGGTACTGCGAGCGAGAAGCTGTATGTGCGAACCTGACCATGATTTCTGCTGTTGGCGGCATGATTGGGGTTCGCCCTGATGGTAAGGGTGGCGAGCAGAGCTTTGTCGCAATGCATTTTGTTGCAGGCGGAGCTTGGGATGCAGGCACAATTGCCGGGCATTTGAACCCCGGAACACGCATCAAAGGATGCATGCAGGTATTTGTAACTGAGCTTCTAGATATAGATGTGCAGTATCCTGCTGACCTTAAGGAAAATGATCCTTTCCCTGAAAACTTCTATGTCAGCACAGTTGGAAAGCAGACAAAGTAGTATAGATAAATTGTAGGGTAAGTACCCCAATAGCTATAGGACGCTACGTAAGGCGGGTTTTGTTTTCGCAAGCCCGCCTCACTCTTTATTCAGGAGGAAGCTTATGCGAATAATCGACTATGCAAGTATCATACGCGGGCAGATAGATGCACAACGCCTCTATAAGCACACAGAAGAAATCAGCCGCTTTCATCGTATCCAGATGTCCGAGGGGTATCATGCTGCAGCAAAATATTGCATACATGCGCTAGAAGCTTCAAACATAAACTGCCGCTTGCTGGATATTCCTTTACCCAAGGGCACCCGCAGCTTAGGCCAAAGAGGATTTGACGCATGGGACTGTATAAGCGCCGTATTAAAGCTAAGAGATCAACATGACGCAGTACTTTGTGATTACACCCAGGATCCTTTAAGTGTGATACAGCGAAGCTTTCCTGTAAATATCCGCAATGCAGAAATCATAATGCTTAACCCAAAACAAGCGCTTAACCAAGAGCAGATTTTTGGGAAGCTCGTATTCATCCATGCAGCGCCTTGGGAAACAATCGGCAAAGATGCGCTTGCGCAAGGCGCTCTGGGCATTATCACAGATCATATTGTGGAAGGTTATGCGCGTAAGCGGGAAGATGTTTACGATGCTCGCGGGTTATTCAACTTCTATTGGCATGGCGATGAAGATGAAATACCCGGGTTTGGGTTTGTTCTGACACCACGGCAAGGAGATGCATTGGCACAACTATGCCTGCAGCTTGAAAAAGAAGGCAGGCGTCCCCATTGTGATGCCAACATTGAGGCGCGTTCCTCACCTGGGCACATGGAAATTGTGGAGGCGCGCATACCAGGGCTGGAAGAAGGTGAAATTATAGTCACAGCTCACCTCTGCCATGGCATGCCTTCAGCCAATGACAATGCCTCGGGCTGTGCAGGGGCAATAGAGCTTATGAGCGTACTCTCAAACCTGATTAACTCCGGGCATATTGCGCGCCCCAAATTTGGCATCACCATGGTGCTCGCTGCTGAAGCAAGCGGTACATTTGCATATTTGGATGCAGAAAAGGAACGGCTTCCAAACTTCAAGGCCGCAATTAATCTAGATATGATTGGGCGAAGGCAAGAGGGCCGCTCAGGCATGCTTGGGATTATCGGGCCTTGCGATGCTTTGCCTTCTTTTATTATTGACTTTATGGCCTATATTCGCCGCATTACTGATTGTGAAGCGCCAACTTTCAATATTGATGAATTTGTTTCGCCCTTTCATTCGCAAATTTTAGAATTCGCAGGCGGAAGCGACCATGTTATTTATGGCGACCCTGCCATAGGTGTGCCAAGCATAACCTTGATGCAGTGGATGGATAAAGACTACCATACAAACAAGGATACAATAGAAAATATTGACCCGGAGATGCTTGAAAAGTCCACAGCTATGGCTGCAATATGGGCCTATGGCCTTGCAAACCTTAAGCAGGCTGATCTACCGCCTATTATAGCGCTTACCAGGGAACGTTTCTTGGAACAATTGCATAGGCAAGCAGAGAAATTACCCTGTTCGGATGCTAACATTGCACAAACCTATGAATATATTTTGGATGTGTTTTATAGAGCCTTGGAGGATATACGGCAGTTTACGGAAGATGCAGATTCTCTTATTGAGGGTAACAAGCGTTTAATTCTGACATTGAAGGAGGAAGTACAAAAGCAAGTTACGGATTGTTCTGCGAAAGTACATAGCTCCACCCAACCTGATTTACGTATTCCTGTGCGAAACCTTAATTCGCCCCTCTCTTTTGTAGGCGAACCGCTGGGTATAAACGCTTCCAAAGAACTCGCTCAGCTTAAAGCGAGTTATCCAGGTTTGTACGGCTATAATAGCGTTGATCATTTCATTCTTTTTAGAATAGACGGAAAGCGCAGTGTAGATGAAATTGCCAGATCAGTTGGGTTTGAAAGCCGATTTAATGAACCGGGGTATGTTTCTCGCTATATTGATTGGCTTTGTACGCATGGCGTAGCTAAAATTAGATATAGCAATTAACCCAAATTAGGAAACTAAATTCGAGAAGATACGGTTTGCCAAACGGCAGGCCTGTATTTCGCGTTCGCCCATAAAAACAACTGCCATAGCATCAGTTTGCTTGGATATCCTGTATTTTTCATTGCTCTGATTCTTTTTGAGTTTGGGGTTATTATTAACCCATTTAAGAAGCTCACCTTTTTTCACTTCATCAACTGTTGGTTCCGTAGAGTCAGATTCGCAAAATATAGTAAGCTCTTCGCTGCCCAATGGGTTTGCGCTCGTGCCGCTAAATAAAGATACTCTAACAAAATATTGGCCGCCGCCTTTAATGTTTCTATTAACCACTTCTACCCTTCTCTTCCTAATGTGATAACACATAGCATTTGTCGCCCGGGTATTCTAAAGCACATTGCTTAACATCCCTTCTTTAAGTATACCATAAGACAGGCACGAATGGGCTTATATAGGCAGAAATGGGCAATCTATGCCTAATTAAACATGGAACTGGCCCGGCTAACCGGGCAGTTCCTTTTTGCTTGCTGCTTTTTAAACGGAAATTGCCTGCTCCTTGCTAAGCTTGATGCGGAACCTACGCTCAATATCCGTTATTCTTTTGCACTCGTGTGGGCTAACAAGCGTACACGCTCTGCCTACATGGCCTGCGCGGCCTGTTCTGCCGATTCTATGCACGTAATACTCCATTTTGTCAGGAATATCATAGTTTATTACAAGATCAATATTGCACACATCAATACCTCGCGCTGCCACATCTGTAGCTACAAGCACAGTCGTTTTGCCATTGCGAAATGTTGCCATAATTGCATTGCGCTGGCTTTGGCTTAAATCGCCATGCAGGCAAGCAGCAGAAAGCCCCTGTGCAAGAAGCTGTTTTTGAAGGTTTTTCACACGCCTGCGCGTGTTGCAAAATATCAATGCTAAACGGGGCTTCTCTTGCTTAAGGAGGTTACGGACTGCCCCGGACTTATGCTGCTCAGCAGTAGTCATATAGGATTGGAGCACGGATTCGGTAGGCTGGTTGCTGTTGCTAAGCATTATGCGCACAGGATCATTTTGAAACTGTTTTGCAATATCCGATATAGCCTTGTTCATAGTAGCAGAAAAGAGCAGCGTCTGGTGCTTGCCTGTTACATTCGCAAGGATAGCCTTAATATCTGGCAAAAAGCCATAGTCGAGCATTTCGTCCGCTTCATCAAGTACAACAGTACGCACATTCTGCAGCTTCAAAACATTGCGCTCAATAAGATCTTTCACTCGGCCGGGTGTACCCACAACGATTTGCGCCCCTGCCCTAAGTGCACGTATCTGCACGGATGCCGGTTGCCCGCCGTAAACGCTGACAGTTCTAAGCCTAAATTTGGCGGAAAGCTTGCTAAACACTTCCGTAGTTTGCAGTGCAAGCTCACGGGTAGGGCAAAGTACAAGCGCCTGCGTCTTTTGGCTGTTTAAAAATGTCCTTTCAATAATGGGCACAGCAAAAGCTGCAGTTTTCCCAGTACCGGTTTGGGCTATGCCTAAGATATCCCATTGGTTCAAAATAAGCTCTAAGGTCTTTTCTTGAATGGGAGTAGGCTCAGTATAGCCTGCAAGCTCAAGCGTTGCTTTCATTTCACTTGAGAGTAGTTCGTAGTATTTCAAAATTTCCTCATTTCTTTTCCGGTGTTCAGCACAAAAACAAAGACCCTGCCGAATAGCAAAGTCTTTCGAAATTGTTAATACGCCACAAGTTCATGTATTTATACGGCGGAGCCGGAAAGCCCCGTTTAAACGCACGGGTCTTAATTCCCGTGCATAGTGTACCGTAAAAAACGACTTGTGAGAAAGCGCAAACCTTTGTTTTTGTAGGATGCTTCGCGGGTAACCGCAAACGATACTTTACAATACTGTACTATTATATACTGATGTTGCTATTTTGTAAAGCAGGTCGCTAATTTCATTGTCTTTGTGTAGATTGCAAGCTTAATTGCACACATATTATGGCAAACTGGAGTCAAAAGACCGACTAATATTCTTATGAAGATGTGTTGATATAGCACATTCAGGTTCAAGAATGGCTCGGAAGTTACCGCTTAACATTGCCAGACAAGGTTGCCAGTCCATCAAGAGGGATTGGCAACCTTAAATCATATAGAAATCAAGCAATCATGCGGCTTTCCCGGTCAAAATTGTCAGGTTGCCAAGGTACCCAGCTTGTCAATCGGCGGGCTGTATTTTAGTTTTTTGGGGGTGTTTCCCTTTTCTGGTGGGATGAGGCAGGTTATACATTCTCCGTTTATGGAGTAAAAGTGTAATAGCCGCTCGGGCGTAACTTCTCCGTAGTCCAAAATCACTTTTGGGAAGCAAATCACGACCACCCCTCCAAGGGGTGGTTTGCTCTAGGGCTATAAGCCCAAG